>CBDTYO010000004.1:0-29848 GCA_965364615.1 uncultured Bacteroidia bacterium | reverse complement strand
TCCACCCCCTGCTCCTTCAGCCAGTACACCATATCCAGGGCTTCCTGTCTGTCTGTCCATCCCTGGTTCACATCCACGTAGATGGGCACATCGGTTACCGAGCGGACGGTGGTGATCATCTCCCTGTCGTTGCCTCCCCCCAGTTTCACCTTCAGCACCCTGAAGCGGGAAGCTTCTTCGGTCTTCAATTTGACCACCTCGGGCGTATCTATGCCAATGGTGAAAGAGGTCATGGGCGTATTTCCCGGATTGATGCCCCAGAGCCTGTAAAGCGGCTGATCGACCAGCTTCCCGATCAAATCGTGGAGGGCAATATCCACGCAGGCCTTGGCCGCCCGGTTCTCTTCTTCGATGGAATCCACATAGGCCAGAATATCATCCAGCATGAAGGGGTCCTTGAATTGCTCCAGGTCCACCTTATTCAGGAACTTCATGACCGATTCCTGCGATTCCCCAAGGTAGGGCGGCATGGAGGCTTCCCCGTAACCGGTAAAACCTTCATAGTTGATTTCCGTGAGTACCACCGGCGTGGTGTCCCTGGAATTTCCCGCCACGGTAAAGGTGTGTCGGAGTTGCAATTCATAGGGCCTGAAGCTCAGCTTCATCCTGCCATTCCCGATCACCGCAGGAGCGGCTGGCACATTACAACCTGCCAGAGGAAAGGCAGTGGCCAGGGAGGCCGCCCCCACTCCCTTGATAAAGCTCCTTCTTCCTGTTTTCATTCTGATGGGCTAATGATTTCCTGGTAAAACTTGTTTTCTGCAATGGGACGAAAACCCACAGGCTCCTCTCCAAGGATCCGGACGGATCTGACAAATATCTCAGGGTAACGTTCGATAAAGTGCTCCTGGGTACTGTCCATGCTGTTGATGCTTACCCGTTCCCGGTACCCGGCTGAATGGATATACTCGCCGCCTCCTATGTACATGGCCACATGGGTCACGCTTTCCTCCCTTCCTTCCTCCGCCTTCCGGCCAAAGAAAAGCAGATCGCCCGGCTCCAGTCCCTCGTCCACAAATTCTGTATGCAATTCCTGCCCGATCAGGGCCTGCATATCCGCATCCCTTGGCAACTGGATCCCATTCATAAAATACACATTGCAGATCAGTCCGCTGCAATCGATGTTCTTGGAAGAGGTTCCCCCCCACAGATAGGGGATGCCATGGAAGTTTATGGCGGTGCGAACCAGGTTCTCCTTGACGGGCGTCTTAAAAAACACTTCAGCAGCAGGAACCAGGTCATCGGTCTTTACCCAGGCCAGCCTTCCATCGGGATAACGCACCTGGCTGAATCCTACTGCTTCGGATACCCTGACCAGTATATTTCCCACCACCAGATCGCTGACCGGCATGGATGCTTCATCGGGTCCCTGGTAAGACATCCCATACTGTGGGGTGAAAATGACTTTCTCGGCTTTCTTGTATGCCTCCAGCTCACCTGGAGCCAGCACATGCAGTTCAGCCGTGTTCACCCATCCCAGGTAACCATCGGGTACCTGGATCAGGCTTTTCCCCCCTTCTGTTTTCAGGATCCTGACCGGTGCTCCCAACCTGGCCTGGGTGACCATCTCCTTTTTGCTGCTGGGCTCTGCCCTTAAATGGACCACCGAATTGTTGACCAATCCATTCACCAGGATTCCCGCATCCCCTTCGGGAAGCAGGCGAATTTCATTTTTCACTTCGGAAAAACGGGCATCGACTTCCGTTAAGACAGCCTCATAGGCCGCTGGAATATCCACCTCGCCGGACAGTACCACCTCCCTTTCGACTTCCATGGCGGACAGGGTCCACCAGGCAGTGCGCTCATCGGGGGCATACTCCATTTTGAGTTCTCCCAACAGCTTATTTAATTCTGAAACCGTTTTTTCAGTCTTTGAGGTACATGCTCCCAAAAACACCAACATAAGGAGCGCAAGCATACGCAAACCCCGAGATCGATCCATTTTACAAGCTTTAGTTTCCAGTAAAAGTAACATTTATAAAAATACCGGCCATTCACAGGTACATCAGGCTGCTTGACGAGAGCATGAAAGAAGTATATTTGAGAGAAAATCCATCTCTTATGAAAACATATTTGCTTGCACTTTTGGCTTTATCCTTCCTTGTTTCCTGTCAGTCAGGACCTGCAGATCAAACGATTGATTGGGAAAAGATCGTATACGAACCCAAAGACCAGGAAATCCTGGAACAGGTTTTTGACCTCTGTTCTGCAGATCAGGAGGCCACTACTCCGGCTCTGATGGTGAGGGTGGGAAGCTTTTTCCTGGAAACGCCCTATGTGGCCCATACCCTGGAAAAAGAGGAGGAGCAACTGGTCATCAACCTGAGGGAGATGGACTGTACCACCTTTGCAGAAAACTGCCTGGCCATCTCCAGAACCATTCAGGGCGGAAATCCCACTTTCGAGCAGTTTGCCAAAGAATTGCAATGGGTGCGATACCGCGACGGAAAGATAGACGGATATCCCTCCAGGCTGCACTATTTTTGTGACTGGATCTATGATAACCAGGCTAAGAACTTAATTGAGGACCTGTCTGAAGAAATGGCCCATACCCCTTTGCGCAAAGAGATCCATTTCATGAGTACCCACCCCGAAAGCTACTGGCAATTACAAGAAAGCACCCCTCTGGTGGAAGCGATTGCCAAACAGGAGAGGGAAATATCGGCAAGAAACATGTTCTACATTCCTGAATCCAGCATTGCAGAGCTGGAAGGCCAACTGATGGATGGCGATATAGCAGGGATTACTACCAATATAGCAGGCATCGCCATACAGCATGTGGTCATCCTGATCCGTAAGGAGGGTCACATCCATTTGCTGCACGCCTCGTCAAAGGCCGGAAAAGTGGTGATCTCAGAAAATACCCTGGAAGAATATCTCATGAACAATAGCTCTGCCAGCGGAATCATGCTTGCCCGTCCTAGGTCCCCTGGTGCTCCGTCCGGCGGATGATCTCTTCCTGCAGCTCCGGACCCAGGTCGTTGAAATAGTCGCTGTATCCGGCCACCCTCACGATCAGGTCCTGGTACTTTTCCGGATGTTTTTGTGCCTCTCGCAGGGTGTCGGCCGATACCACGTTGAACTGGATGTGGTGACCATCCATCCGGAAGTAAGCACGTATGAGCTGGGTGACCTTGCGGATGCTTCGCTCGTCCCTGAAAAAATCCGGGGTGAACTTCTGATTCAGCAGGGTCCCTCCTGTTTTCAGGTGGTCTATCTTCAGGGCAGAATTCAGCACTGCCGTGGGCCCTTTGCGGTCCATGCCCTGGAAAGGGGAAATCCCTTCTGAAAGGGGCTCTCCGGCCAGGCGGCCATCGGGAGTGGCTCCCACCACTTTGCCAAAGTAAACGTGCGAGGTGGTGGGCAACATATTGATCCGGTACGTGGCCCCCCGGGGACTCCTCTTGCCGTTCACCGCGTCGTAAAAAGCTTCAAATACCCAGGTGGCATGCCGGTCGGCCCGCTCGTCGTCATTGCCGTATTTGGGCGTATCATACAAAAGGGCAGCCCGAAGCTCATCGTGACCCTCAAAATTGTCGGCAAGTATTTTCATAAAAGTCTCCAGGGTGATGGAGGCCTTCATAAACACATGTTGTTCCAGGGCGGAGAACATATCGGTGATGGAACCCAGTCCCACTCCCTGGATATAACTGGTGTTGTAACGGGCACCGCCTGCATTGTAATCCTTTCCGTTGGCGATGCAGTCATCGATGAGCAGGGAAAGGAAGGGAGCCGGCAGATGCCTGGTGAAGATCCGCTCTATGATGTTGTTCCCCTTGATCTTGATATCGATAAAATGCCTGAGTTGTTTGTTGAAGGCTGCCCTGAGTTCGTCCATGGATGTAAAAGATGCCGGGGCCCCACTTTCCACTCCGATCCGCTTGCCCGATCGGGGATCCACACCATTGTGCAGGGTGATCTCCAGCACCTTCACCAGGTTGAAATAGCCGGTCAGGATGTAGGCCTCCGTCCCAAAGGCCCCGCTTTCCACACAGCCCGAGGCTCCTCCATTGCGGGCATCTTCCAGGCTTTTTCCCTGACGGACCAGCTCCTGGATGATGGCATCCGTATTGAAGATGGAGGGTTGCCCGAAGCCGGTCTTGACAATTTTCACCGCCCTGTCCACAAAACTGTCGGGATTCTTCTTGGAGATCTGGACCATGGAAGAAGGCTGCAAGAGCCTCATCTCCTCGATCACATCCAGCAGCACATAGCTCAACTCGTTCACTGCATTCGACCCGTCTTCTTTCAGTCCCCCGGTATTGATCAGGCAGAAATCGGTGTAGGTATTGCTCTCCTCCGCAGTGATCCCTACTTTCGGAGGGGATGGATGGTTGTTGAATTTGATCCAGAAAGATTGCAGCAGTTCCTTGGCTCCCTCTGCATCCAGATGGCCGCTGGCCAGATCGTTTTTGTAGAATGGGAACAGGTGCTGGTCGAGACGTCCCGGATTAAAAGAATCCCAGGGATTCAATTCGGTGATCACCCCCAGGTGAACGAACCAGTAGTATTGGAGAGCTTCGTGCATGGTGGTGGGTGCCTGGGCAGGGACCCTGTGGCACACCGAGGCCATGTGTTTCAGTTCTGCCGAACGCACAGGATCCTTCTCCTTTGCCGCCAGACCTTCCAATCTCTCGGCATGCCTTTCTGCAAACATCATCAGGGCCCTGGCGGTAATCCCCATGGCAGCCAGCTCTTCTTTTTTATCATAGGCTTCCGGATCGTTCATAAAATCAAGGGCTGACCTGGCGGCCCGCACTTCATCTATGATCTCTTCCATTCCTTTCCCGTAGATCTTATTGCCCAACACCGTATGCCCTGGGGCCCGCTGCTCCTGGAATTCCGTGAATACTCCGGCCTCATAGGCTGCCTTCCAGGATGCATCCAGGTTGGCAAAGATCCTGTCGCGGTGGGTCTTGCCCGTCCAGTAGGGAATGATCACTTCCTCATAGGCCTTGCGGGTCTGAGCATCCACTTTGAAGCTCACCTTCTTCCGGCTGTTCAGAATATCCAGGTCCTTCAGGGAATGCAGGTTGATCTCGGGATAGGTGGGGGTGGCTTTGGGTGCAGGCCCACGTTCCCCCACGATCAGTTCTCCCTCGTTGATGCAGATTTCCTTGTGCCTGAGGATGTACTCAAAAGCCCTTGCCCGTTGCACGGGAACCGAATCCTCAGCCGCTGAAAGTTTCTTGTAAAACTGGGTCACCAGCAATCCGCGCTCAGCCGAAAGCCGGTTCACCGCCTGCAGGGATTCTTCTCGCAATCTCTTAATTCGTTCGGTCATTTTCTTTTGCTATTTACCCGGAATCGAAGTTATCAGCAGCCGATAATGACTTACAGGCCCGTTTGTTCAAATTTCTTTTTCAATAGAAGCATCTCTGCCTTTGTTGGTTCCTTTGTATCCTTCAGCTCTTGCTTCATCTGCAGCCTTTGGTACTTGTTGTCTGCAATGCGGTGATAGGGCAAAAGGTGAATCTCCTTCAACCTGTCTGCCCGTTCCTCCAGATACCTTAGTATCCTATCCAATTCTTCCCGGGATGTATTGATACCAGGGATCACAGGGATCCTGAATACAAGACTGGCTCCACGTTGCAAGAGAAAATCTGCGTTGGACAGGATCAGCTTGTTGTCCACCCCGGTATACTTTTTATGAAGTTCCGGATCCATGTTCTTCAGATCATAGAGGAACAGGTCGGTCAGGGGCAGGATCTCTTCAAACTGCTCCAGCCGGGCATAACCACAGGTATCGACCGTGGTGTGAAGACCATGCTGTTTGCATCCTTCCAGCAATTGTTTCAATCCGTCGGCCTGCATCAGCGGTTCCCCCCCCGAGAAGGTCACTCCCCCTCCCGATTCCTCGTAAAAGTGAGCATCCTTTAACAGGGTGGCAAGCACTGCCTCCACTTCCATGCTTTTTCCGTACACCTTCTTCCCTGCCACGCTCTTTCCGTTCACCTTTCTTTCGACATCCACGGTTACCGGCTCCATGGACTGGCTCTCCGGGTTGTGGCACCACGCACAACGAAGGGGACAACCCTTCAAAAAGACCGTGGTCCGGATCCCGGGCCCGTCATGTACCGCAAAACGTTTGATATCAAATACAGTGAGCATCATAAAAAAAGAAATACTGAAAAACAATGGATAGTCTGGAGCGAAGGGCCACGCTAAGGCCTGTGAGCCTGCCGGCCGGGGGTGTCAATGATAGAACATCCAGCACTCGAAGAGGGCCTTCCCAAAGGTGTGGTAAAGGTTGGTATATGCCAGGTTCGTGTTCATTGCCCTGGCAAGTTACAGAATTTCGGCCAAATAATATGCTATATAAGTTTTCCAGCCAAATCCTGGTCCATAACAACCAAATACTCAAAAGCTGTTTCATTGTATCATAAATTAAAGGACCTTAGTACCTGCTGTAAATATTGACCCCGGTAAAACGCATCATTATTCAATCCACATGAAAACTGCAAAGCGTTCATTTTCTGTGATACTTCTGCTGCTGCTTTCCATCAACCTCTTCTCTCAGGCCAGGGAAACATCCGCCATTATCTGCGGTAGGATATCCATCGAAAAGGACAGTATTTATCCATTGAGGCCCTTTTCCATCATCCTTCAAAAAACCTGGCCCATCACCTTCCAGGAATTTGAACAAGAACTCATCGACACGACGGATAACAGCTTCAAAATCAGAATGGACCTGGATCAACAGACTTACGGGGACATCATTGTCAATTTTTTCCCGGACATAGACACGATGGCCAGGGAACGAAATGGAACGTGGATTTCAAGCAGCCGGCCTGAAAATTTTTACAGCAGAGAATATACTGGGCGTATCTTTTTCAGTGCATTGAAGTTTGTTATTGAGCCCGGGGATAGTCTGCACATGTTGGTAGATTATGATACTTTGGACCATCTTGGTCGGGCATTTGTGCATTTTACCGGCAGAGGGGCAGCCAATAATAACCACCTGAGATCAAGGGATACTTTCTTTCATGCCTCTGAAAATTTTCGGCTGCCTCTGGAAGAGGGGTTAAGCAATGAAGATTCGGATCTGAGAAATGAACTTAAGATGCTGAATGAAGTGAAAGATTCCCTTTCTCCCGCATTATTTCATTTGTTGACTACTGAGGCAAAATTCGACAATTTGGGAAACAAACATGCATTGATCCGGGCTTCGCTATATGGTCCGGAGGTCCCCCTTGAAGACAAAAGAACAAAGGCCCGTGCCTTGTATTCCTTCATGGATACCCTGACCCTGAAGTCCGGTTACTTAATTTCCCGTGAATTCCGGAGCTTTCTGGCTTTTTACCTGGAATACGTGAACCGGATCGTCACAGGCGAGGACATCGCCTACAGTTACAATGAAGAAAACTATTACCTGGCCAAGGCCGTTTTCGAGAAGGAAGTCCTGAAAACCTTTTTGTTTGAGAGGTTGAGCTTTCAAATGGATCAATTATTTACATTTTTTCCTGATAAGACCTACCAGTATGAAGAATTCATGAATCAGTTTCCTGATACGCCGGAATCCCACAGGCTTACCCAGTTATACAATAAGCGCTTCCCGGTATCAGTGGGTCAGCCGGCTCCGGACCTGGTACTCATCGATGCATCGGGCAAAACCACCCGACTATCCAAACTGAAAGGCAAAGTGGTCATTATCTCCACCTATACTCATGGTTCCGACCCCGGTGTTCAGGAAGAAATTGAGGCTCTTGAAAATAAACTGGCCGGGAATAAACTGGAGGTAGTTGCCCTGAGCAGGCATTATTTAAGGCCGGGATACGAGGTCAGTCCCTACATAGATTATTATGTGAAAGATGAGGTTCTGAATCAAAACCAGTATTCATATCGCTTTTCCTCACAGCACCACTACACCTTCGTTGTCAATAAACATGGAATCATTACAAATTGCGTCTACAACCTTAATATTCCCAATGAGACCATTTATGATCTCAGATTGGAAAAATATAATCTCCTGACAAGGCTGAACGGCTTTTCGCAGGAGAATACCGCAGTGATCATAGCTGTTTTGGCCTTCCTCCTTGCCCTGAGTCTTGTATTCTTTTTCACTTCAAAGCTGAAACAAAGAAGACAGGAACTGGTTAAAAAACAGTTGAACAGCGAGTTAAAAGCCATTCGCTCCCAGTTGAATCCGCACTTTCTGTTTAACTCCCTTAATTCCCTTCAGAACTTCATCAATCAAAGCGATAAGAGTACTGCCAATTTGCATCTTTCCAGGTTTGCGCAACTGATGAGAAAAGTGATAGAGATGTCCGAAAAAGAAAGTACCAGCCTGCAGGAAGAACTGGATTTCAATAAGACATTTATCGAGCTTGAGCAACTGAGATACGGGTTTAAGTGTAAATTTGATATTGACGAAAACCTTGATCTTTACAATACGGAAATCCCGAGCATGATCATTCAGCCCTTTATTGAAAATGCGATTGTCCATTGCATGTCCGAACTGGGAACGAAGGGGGAGCTGGGTGTATCTGTGAAGGAAGGCGGTCCCCATGAGATCATGGTGGAAGTTGCAGACAATGGAAAAGGTTTTCAGGAGGGTAGCAGCCAGGGATTTGGACTGAAAAGCAGCCGGGAGCGCATCGATATTTATAACGCTCAGAACAAAAATAAAATTAAATGGGTGATCGATAAAAATGAACACGGCCCTGATCAGCAGGGATCTGTGGTCAGGCTGATTATCCCCAAAAAGTATTAAATGGCGATCAAGGCACTCATTGTTGATGATGAAAAAAATAACAGGGAAAACCTGAATTCGCTGCTTTCAGGGTATTGCAAAGAGGTGGAAGTGGTAGGCATGGCAGATTCCGTGGATGCTGCTTTTAAGATCATCAAGACCCGGAAGCCTGACCTGGTCTTCCTGGATATCAGGATGCCGGAGAAGGACGGATTCAAGTTATTAGAAAGCCTGAATAAGATTGATTTTGAGGTTATTATAGTAACCGCCTATAACCAGTACGCCATTCAGGCCATTAAATTCTGTGCCATCGATTACCTCCTAAAACCCATCGATGTTACTGAACTCACCAAAGCGGTGGAAAATGTATCCAGGCGAATGAACCAAAAACAGGAAAATGAGCGCCTGAAAGAGCTGATCAGTCATTTGAATCACCGGGATTTATCTCCCAGGATCGGACTTGCCAGTCATCACAAGGTGGATTTTGTAGAGGTTGTCCGGATAGTAAGATGTGAAGCAGATAATAACTACACCCATGTATTTCTCGATCCGCCTAAGAAAATGACCATTTCCAAAACCCTGAAGGAGTTTGAGGATTTGCTGAAGGAACATGGGTTTATCAGGGTACATCAATCTCATCTGGTCAACTCCGCCCATATTGCCTCCCTTCAGAAAAGCGATGGTGGATACTTGCGAATGACTGACGACAGCATCATTCCTATTTCACGTGCCAGGAAAAATGAGATTATCGCACAAATCAGGATGAGCAATTCCATCTAGATTCCCGGTCTTCTCCTTCTGACATGGCTGCATAAGTTGATAAGTAATGCCTCTGTGCAGGGGCATTTTATGGAATTCTTCCTTAATATGCATCCATAAAGAAAACCCCGTTATGAAAAAGATACTATTGGTCCTCGGGCTGGCTCAGGCCCTCAGCATATCTGCTCAGGAGGCCAAAGAGCAGGAGATTTCATCCCAGGTGAAAAAAGTAAGTGTATTCCTTGAGAATGCACAGGTAATGCGACAGAAAACTGTGAGCGTGAAACCCGGGAGAACCCTCCTTAAATTTGTGGATCTTTCGCCATTTATACAGGCCAAAAGTGTGCAGGCAAAGGTAAGCGGCAATGTGACCGTGCTAATGGTCAACCACCAGTTGAACTACCTGAACAACATGGAAAAATCCAAGGAGCTTCTCCAGCTTGAGCGAACCTACCGGGAGCTGGAGCAAAAGATCAGGGTAGAACAGGCCCATGTATCGGTGATTGACGAGGAGATCCTGTTCCTCCAGGAAAACAGGATGATCGGAGGAAAGAACCAGGAACTCAGCGTGACCAATCTGAGGGAGGCTTCCCAGTTCTACAGCACAAAACTGACCGCCCTGAAACTGAAAAGAATTGAACGGCAGGAAAACATCACGGATCTGCAGGAGCAGAGGCAGAACATAGCGAGCCAGATCAGCGCTGTTTCGGTGAAGAAAGAATATCCCAGCGGGGAAGTGCTGATTACGGTCGATGCGAAATCAGAATCCTCCCTGAACATCGAATTATCCTACCTGGTGGACAATGCCGGCTGGTACCCGAGCTATGACATCCGGGCCAAGAGCATCGAGGATCCCCTTGAGATCGTCTACAATGCCAATGTGCACCAGGATACCAAGGTCGATTGGAAGAATGTGGAGCTTACCCTCTCCTCCAGCAATCCCGGCCTTTCGGGAACGGCCCCCGAACTCGTGCCCTATTTTCTGAACTATGGTTCTGTCCCTCCCAGTTATACCAGGGCGATCAGTGAGGTCTCAGGCAAGGTAATGGACAGGCAGGGCCAGCCCATCCCGGGCGTCAATGTGGTTGTGAAAGGCTCCACCATCGGGACCATCACCGACATGAACGGGAATTTTTCCATCGCTCTTCCTTCCGGGGCCAATACGTTGACGTTTTCCTTCATCGGGTACGCCAGCCAGGAAATCCCGGTTCGGAACGCCTCGATGACTGTCGTTATGCAGGAGGATGTGACTGCGCTCGACGAAGTGGTGGTGACGGGGTATGCCTCTGAGTATGAAAGCGATGCCCCGATGCTGAGCCGGTCAAAACCCTCAGCCCCCATGGCCATGGACCGTGGGACCGCCAGCCTGGCCCTGCCCACTGTACAACAGGAAAACCAGACGACTGTGGAATTCATGATCGATATGCCCTACACCATACAATCTGACAACAAGAATAATGTGGTGGCCATGACCTCCTATGAAGTCCCCGCCTCCTTCGAATACTACTGTGTCCCGAAAATTGACAAGGACGCGTTCTTGCTGGCCCATGTCACCGGATGGGAAGAATACAAACTGCTTGAAGGAGAGGCCAATATCTTCTTTGAGGGTAGCTATATCGGAAAAACAGTCCTGGATGTGAGGTTCCTGAAAGACACCCTGAGCGTATCCCTGGGAAGGGATAAGGGGGTGGTGGTGAGCCGGGAGAAGATCAAAGAGATGACTTCCAAAAAACTTCTGGGTACCAAGAAGGAAGAGACCATGGCCTGGCGGATTTCTGTGAAGAACAACAAATCCCAGGATTTAAAGATGATCCTGCTTGATCAGGTTCCCGTACCCACCCTCAGTGAGATCGAACTGGATGTGAAAGAAACGACCCGAGGTCGATGGAACAAGGAGACCGGTGAGATCAGGTGGGAGATGGAACTTGATGCAAAAGCAAACAAGGATCTGGTCCTGAGATATACGGTCAGGTATCCCAGGAACCAGAACCTGATATTCGATTAAGCGGCCTCTACACCACCTTCAGTTTCCACTTCCCTCTCCGGAAAACAGCCATGGCAATCAGGGTCAGGGCTGTTTCAGCGATCAGTATGGCATAACAGACCCCGTTGATCTGAAGGTCAAGCATCTTGGTGAAGAAATAGGCCAGTGGGATCTCCATCAGCCAGAAGGCCACGAAGTTGATCCATACCGGGGTAGCTGTATCCCCGGCTCCATTGATGGAGTTCACCATCACCTGGCCCAGGGCGTAGACCAGAAATCCAAAACTGACCACCCTGAGGCAGGTAATGCCGCTGCTCATCACCACGGGCTCATTGCCTGCATTCACGAAGAATCCAATGAATGCATCGGGAATGGCGATAAAAATGACCGAGACCAAACCCAGGAAAACCATATTGGCAATGCCCACTACCCAGGCCGATCGCTCGGCCCGGTCCGGTTGTTGGGCTCCCAGGTTTTGCCCAACCAGCGTGGCTGCTGCGTTGGCCAGTCCCCATGCCGGCAACAAGGCGAACATAATGATCCGGATGGCGATGGTATAGCCTGCCACCACCTCCTCCCCCAGGCTGGTGACGACCCATACCAAAAAAATCCAGGAGGAGGTGGCAATGATGTACTGGCCTATGGCACCCAGGGATAGCTTGACCAATTGGATGACATCTTTGACTTTGATCACGACCTGGGCAGCCCGCACTTTTACCCGGTAGTTCCCCTTACCGAGCAGGTAAAGCTGATACAGCACAGCCACTCCCCGACCAATATTGGTGGCCACAGCCGCTCCCTTGATCCCCATTTCGGGGAAGGGACCGATCCCGAAGATCAACAGGGGATCCAGGATGATGTTCAGGATATTGGCAAACCACAACACCCGCATGGAGATGGCGGCATCCCCGCTGCTCCGGAATACGGCATTGATGATGAAGAGCAGCATGATCACACTGTTTCCGCCCAGCATGATGGCCGGATACATGTAGCCCATCTCTATGGTGGGTTCTGAAGCCCCCATCAGACGAAGCAGGTCCTTGGCAAAAAAGATGCCTGTGGCAGAGAATAACAGAGACACCACGATGCCGGTGAAAATGGCCTGTACCGCTGCCACCGAGGCTGCCTCGGGACGCTTCTCCCCGATCCTGCGGGAAACCAGCGCGGTGGTTCCCACGCTGAGACCGATCCCAATGGCATAGATGATGGTCATCAGCGATTCGGTGATCCCAACGGTGGCTACCGCCTCCGCTCCCAGTCGGGAGACAAAAAAGATGTCCACCAGTGCAAATACCGATTCCATGATCATCTCCAGGACCATGGGGATGCTCAGAAGCAAAATGGCCTTGCTCAGGGGGATCTTTGTGAAATCCCGTTCTGAACCTCCGATGGCTTCTTTCAGGTCCTGAAAAAACTCTTTCAATGAAAACTCCGAAAACCTGGATTTGATGCTTATATGTGACATGGATTTGAGAATTACTGGTTTGGAAAGAGAAAATGTGACGGGTCCGCTCTAAAAGTTGAGCGGGCAGGGGGTCACAGTGATATTTCCAATAATCCTCATGTTTTCCTCAGAATATCCTCCAAAAATACTTGCTTCTGTTATAATATCAAAATATCGGGGCCATAATTAACAGATTGTTAACCGCATTCTATTTCGGCCAGTTTCAATTCACCGTCCACCGCTACTTTGCTGGAAGTCCTTTTCAGCGATTTTCCAAACACCCGGTAGGTTTTGTACACCTTTCCTCCCATGTACTCCATCTCTGCGCGAACCTTGGAATTGCTTTCCATTTCGAGGTGACTGTCAATGTATTGCAATCCTTGCTTGCGGGCCGAATCCAGCATGGCCGAACCCATGATGGTGTCAAGTCCCCTGTTCTGATATTTGGGATGTATGGCACCCAGCAGGAGGTTCAGTTGCTTGCTTCTCCGTCCTGCCATAAGAATATGCAAAATCCCAATGGGCAGGATATATCCCCTGGACCTCTTGATGCCCTTGCTGATGTCGGGCATTCCTATGACAAAGGCAACGGTTTCTTTTCGCTCGTTCAGTACCACCTTGATCAGCTTGGGATCCATGATCAGCAGGTATCGGTTGGCAAAGTCGTCCATTTCCTCCAGGGTGAAGGGCATGAAGCCATAAATCTCCGTGAAGGTTTCATTGACCAGGGTGAATATGGGCCTGATCCAGGGTTTCAGATCACTTCGCCTGGTAAACTGCATCAACTGGATTCCCGGATTGTTCCGATGGGCCCTTTCAGCCACTTTGCGATAGAGTTCGGGAGTGGCTTCAGGAACCCTGATCTTGTATACCACCAGGTCTATGTCCTTTTGAAATCCAAGAGCTTCAAGGTGCCCGATCATATACTCAAAATTACAATGGGTGGCAATGGCCACCGGCTCATTGTATCCTTCAATCAAAAAGCCCTGGGGATCCTTGTCTGAGAAAGCCAGCGGACCCACCAATTTCACCATGCCCTTGATCCTGGCCCAATTTTCGACCTGCTTGATCAGCACCTCAATCACTTCCCGATCATCCCAGGCCTCCAGGAAATTAAAGCGGGCGTGTTTCTCCCTGTGCAGTTCATTGTATCTGTGGTTGATGATCCCCATGATCCTTCCCACCACCTTCTTGCCCCTGAAGGCCAGGAGCAAGATCACATCGCTGTATTCGAAAGACTTGTTCTTTTTGGCGGAAAAAAACTCCCACTCATCTGAGTAGAGGGGCGGAATCCAGTTCTTGTGGTTTTTATGCACCTTGGCCGGCAAATAAATAAATTGCCGCATGTCCTGACGGGTGCACACAGGCTTCACAATAATTTCCATGATTGGGCTTTAGCTGGTAGTTTGGACAACAAAATAGGGATTTTCCCGGTTTGTCAATGCATCGCGGCCAATTTTACCAGCTTTTCTCCTGAAACCCGGTTGACAATCCACTCGTTCAGCAGCGTGGCACCCAGCGATTTATAAAACGCGATGGATGGTTCATTCCAGTCCAGCACGGCCCATTCAAGCCTGCCGCACCCCCTTTCTAACGTCAGTCTGGCCAGGTAAGTGAGTAGTGACTTGCCATAGCCTTTCCCCCGGTATTCCTCAAGCACAAAAAGGTCCTCCAGATAGATGCCGGGTTTGCCAAGAAAGGTGGAAAAGTTATGAAAGAACAGGGCAAAACCCACCGGCACATCCCCCTCATATCCCAGGATGACCTCTGCAACCCTCTTTGGTCCAAAAAGATAGTTCTCCAGGTCCGCTTCAGTGGCCACCACCTGATCTGAAAGCCGTTCATAATCGGCCAGCTTCCGGATGAACTCAAGGATCAGGGGAACATCTGCGCTCTCGGCGTTTCTCATGCTGAAATTCTTTTGCTTTAAGGGTTTGGCCATATCGATCGTTCAGGAATTATCGTAAGTGGGGATGTAAGTGGGATGATCCAGAAAGTACATCCTGGTCTCCTCGGGGATATAGATGATTGGGACCCGGATGTCGGCATGGTGCGTACACATAAACCTGTGCATCACCCCCAATTTCTTTCTCTCCTGGAATAAGGCATACAGGTGGGAATCCTCATCCATCATCAACATGCCAATATAGGTGCCGGTCCGCTCCAATACCCCTTCCATGAGTTCATACAGGGCATCTTCATGCCCGGGCTTGCAATAGAGGGCATCAAAGGCCAGGAAACTTAGCTTTTCCATGGAGATCCGTTTCCTTACCCAGGGGATCTTCGTGAGTAAACCCATGGCCAGGTTGGCGAACCTGCCTCCGAAATCCACAATTTTCCAGTGGACCCGGTAGAACTGAACACCGGCTACCACCTCCCCATCCACCTTTATCACATAATAATCATTGTTCTTAAAAACGGGTTCGGTGAAGAAAAGTGCATATTCCCTGTAATAGTCCTTGAGCAAGGCCAGGACCTGCTCTTTCTCCCCTTCAGCAATCTGTTCCAGCCGGGGCGATTTTCTGGGCCTCAGCCTGCTGAAACTGAATCCGGCCATTACCCCGATGGTTTCCAGGCCCATCTGGGCACTGAAATTCATGGAGCGCAGGTTGGTCTGGTCAATGGTCGCAAATATGATGGACGGCTGCAGGGGATCCTGTTTGCCGGTTCTGAGTTGGGTGGGATCGGCAAAAATGGGCTGGATGAATCGGCCCAGCACGGTGGTTCGTTTGTTGTCCTGACCCAATTCGGTCTTTTCCCTGCGTTTTTTCGGAACCCCCTTGATGGGAGCCTTGATGGAGAAGTAGCGAATCAGCCAGCTGTCATGTTTCAGTCCGTCGGTGATTGAGGCTTTTCCGCAAAAACCCACGGAACCAAGCATCCTGCCCGATTTACGGAGGTACATAAAGTAATTCTCACCTCCCGACATCATCCTGTCTTCCAGACTGGTGTGATGATAGCGTATGCCCCCGGGCTGCCCCATCAGGGTGCTGTGCATGTGCTCCAACAGCTCCTTACAGGGACTTTCCTCCACCTCCACTTTCAAATCGTGATAGGTCAGTAAGGTGCGGGGATTATTCATCCCGCAAATATACTAAGAGTTAGAGAAAATGCGATGAGGGTGTTACATCCACAGCCGCCAGCGAGGACAAGATGACAATGGCCTGAAAGGGATGCGGCCTGATGGTAGTCCTTACTTTTTGGTTTCGATGAGAATGACCCCATTGGACCCCCTGGTCCCATAGGTAGCTGCCAATCCGTCCTTGATCACGCTGATCGAACTGATATCGCAGGGATGGATCCCGTCCACGCTGGCTCCCGGAGTGCCATCCACCACAAATAACACTTCGTTGGAAGCATTCACGGAATGGTTTTCACGAATGGTTACCTGGTAATTACCCGCGCTACCGCTCACATGAACACCCGGGATGCGTCCCTTTAATATTTCATAGATATTGGGAAAGTTGCAGTACTCGTTGTTCTCCTGTTGCAGATGGGACACTGCATAGGTCAGGTCATCCTCCTCAAGGTAACCGTTGGCCACTGCCAGTTCACGGTTCTTTTTGGAATCCATGAAAACCAGGTTGATTTGCAGGGTATCCAGACCATCGTCCTTGTCAATATTCCGGCTCACGGACTTAAAGGCATCGGGTTGGATCTTGATGACATCTTTTTCCTTGCAGACGATCTGGAACATGCCTGAACTGTCGGTCAGTACGCTGGATTTGCTCTTCTTGGCTTTGACCTCCACATTGGCCACCGGGTATTGATTGAAGGCAGTGAGGACTCCTGAAACCACCTTGGTCTGTGCCAAGGAGCTCAGGGAAAATACAAGACTTATTGCGATTATGCTAATACTGCGCATGGATATGGGTTTTAGTTCACTTATAGGACGCACAAATGGTGGGATGGTTTAAGCACCATCCACACGCACCCCCGCAAAATGTCAGAACTGCTGATTATTGCCTGTGCCCTTTGGTTTCGATAACGACCACTCCGTTGGCTGCATCGGCTCCGTAAAGGGCAGCACCACCATCTTTCAGCACATCAATGGTAGCCATTTCACAGGGATTCACAAAGGAGACATCAGACATCCTCATCCCGTCTACCACATACACCGCCTCAGTATCCCCGTAAATGGATTTTGGCCCGCGTATATAAATACCTTTTGATCCGCTGGAATTGTTCTTGATGGTTACACCCGGGAATCTTCCCTCGATCAATGAGAATACATCTGTATAATTGCAAAAATCGTTGTTTTCATCCGCCATGTGGGCCAGAGCGAAGGTCAGCTGTTCGTGGCTGATGTAGCCGAGGCCCGTGGCAATTTCACGGTTTTTAGGGGTATCATGAAAAACCAGGTTGGCAGTAACGTAATCATCATCCTCATCCACCCTCTTGGTCAAGGCCTTGAATACTTTGGCTTTGATTTGAATCACATCCTTCTCGTTACAGACAATCTCAAATTGTCCCAGAGAATCAGTAGTCACGGTGGATTTCGCCTTCTTTGAGGCCACTTCCACATTTTGTACAGGGTATTGGTTGAAGGTGGTCAGTTTTCCTTTGACTACCCTGGTCTGAGCAAAGCTCGGAACTGCGAAAATCAGGCACAGGGCTAGAATAGCTATCGATCTCATGGTTTCAGGTTTTATAGATGAAATTTACACTGTTTTGCGACATCATCATAACATATGATGCATAACTCCGGCTTTACCCTACCACTTTCCTCATAATATATTGTCGATGGTCAGGATTTCATAAATTGCTGCAAATATGATACCATGAAAACACTTCTGGCACCCCTTGTCCTTCTGCTGTTTATTTCCTGTTCAACCAGGGAGGAGAATCCCTCTCTGAAACTCTGGTACGACCAGCCGGCTGAGTCCTGGAATGAAGCATTGCCGGTGGGCAATGGACGCATGGGTGCCATGGTCTTTGGGGGAGTGACTGAGGACCGGATTCAATTCAATGAAGAAACCCTGTGGACAGGTGCACCTCACGATTATGCCCATGAAGGTGCCGTGAACTACCTGGAACCCATACGCCTGCTTCTCATGGAGGGTAAACAGGAAGAGGCCCACCAGCTGGCCATGAGGGAGTTTATGAGCATTCCCCTGAACCAGAAGGAATATCAGCCCTTTGGCGACATATTTCTCTACTTCCCGGGGCATGAGAACTATTCAGAATACCTGCGGGAGCTGGATATCAGCAAGGCCATATGCCGGACCTCCTACCGGGTTGGGGAGGTGAAATACACCCGTGAAATTCTGGCCAGTCATCCTGCCCAGCTCATTGTCATACAATTGCAGGCCGATCACAAAGGCCGGCTTGACTTTGCCCTGAAACTGGCTTCTGTTCACGAGGAAAGCATCCTGGAAAACCTCGGTGGAAGGCAGGTCCTGCATGTGGCAGTCAAGGATGGTGCCCTGAAAGGTGCGGCCGGGATCAAGGTGGAGACCGACGGGCAGCTCTCTACAGATGGTGACCTTATAACCATCAGCGGGGCTGGCAGTGCCACCCTGTATGTAAGTGCAGCCACCAATTTTATATCCTACAAGGATATCAGTGGGGATCCGCTGGCCCGCATGGAAGGTTACCTGCAGTGGATCCCTGGAAAAACATACGAGCAAATCAAACAAGAGCATGTAAGGGATTACCAGGCACTGTTTAATCGTTTTTCCCTGAACCTGGGGAGCAATGGCAGGGATTCCCTGCCCATCAACCAAAGGCTCCTCAGCTTTGCAGATGATCCCGACGATCCATCATTGATTTCTCTGTACACCCAATACGGACGATACCTGATGATCTCTGCCAGCCGGAAGGGAACAGGGCCTTCCAATCTCCAGGGGATCTGGAACCAGGACCTGGAGCCGGCCTGGGGAAGCAAATACACCACCAACATCAATACCGAAATGAACTATTGGCCCGCCGAAGTGACCAACCTTTCAGAATGCCACGAACCCCTCTTCAAACTGGTGGAAGAATGTGCCGAAACAGGGGTGAATGTAGCCCGGGAACACTACGGGGCAGATGGCTGGGTGCTCCACCACAACACCGATCTCTGGAGGGGGACGGCCCCAATCAACCATTCCAACCATGGCATCTGGGTAAGCGGAAGCGGGTGGCTGGCCCACCATCTCTGGGAACACTTCCTTTTTACCCGGGACCTGGATTTCCTGCGTGAGAGGGCCTATCCGGTGATGAAGGAAGCGGCCAGGTTTTATTCCCAGTTCCTGGTGGTGGATCCAGGCACCGGTTGGCTCATCAGTACCCCCTCCAATTCGCCTGAAAACGGAGGCTTGGTCGCCGGACCCACCATGGATCACCAGATCATTCGCTCCCTCTACCTGGCATGTATAGAGGCAGCAGGGCTCCTGAACGAGGAAGATGAGTTGATCGCCCTGCTAAAGGACCAGGCAGGAAGGATCGCCCCCAACCAGGTGGGACAATATGGACAGCTCCAGGAATGGCTGGAGGATGTGGACGATCCCAATAACAAACACCGGCATGTTTCCCATTTGTGGGGCATTTACCCGGGCAAAGATATCAACTGGGAAAGCTCTCCTGAAATGATGGAAGCGGCCCGGCAGTCCCTGCTTTTCCGCGGGGATGAAGGAACAGGATGGAGCCTGGCCTGGAAGATCAATTTCTGGGCCCGGCTGCTGGACGGCGACCATGCCTATGAACTGATCAAGATGCAGTTCAGGCTGGTGTCCGATGAAAATACCAACTACATGGGAGGCGGCGGATCCTATCCCAATTTATTTGATGCCCATCCCCCCTTCCAGATAGATGGTAACTTCGGGGCCCCGGCCGGGATCGTGGAAATGCTGATCCAATCACATCTGAACCACATCGACCTGCTTCCTGCCCTGCCTTCTGCGCTGCCTTCGGGGAAAATTAAAGGGGTTTGTGCCCGCGGGGGATTTGAATTGTCTTTCAGTTGGGAAGAGGGAATCCTGCAGAAAGTGGAGGTATTGTCCAATGCCGGAGGCAAATGCCGCTTGCGTTCCGGGGATTATTCCAGGGAGTTTGAAACAGAAAAGGGAAAACATTATACCCTCGATCCGAAACTGAATTTGCTATAAAACCTGGCCTGGAGGTAGGGTATGGGGAAACTCATGCGGTATCTGTACAAATGAAACCGTATAACCCACAAAAATCTATAGCAAAATGAAAGCAAAATTGATTTTAGGCGCAGGCCTGGCCATGGTACTTTTCATCGCAGGATGTGAACAGTCGCCCTGGAAAACAGAAGATTTTGGTGACAATATCACCCTGGCTGAAGAGGAAGTGGCTGCCCTCAAATCGGCCGAAGCCACCGATTCAGATGTGGATGCAGCCAAGTTTGGCGGACATTTGATGAAGGGCGGGATGGTCCTGGGGGGGTCCCAACAACTATTTGGAAGGAACTTTCCTCCCTGTGCCACAGTTTCCGTGGACAGCGACGTTTTTCCCAAAACCGTGACTGTCGATTATGCAGCAGGTTGTGAAGGCCGGATGGGTTTGGCGAAAAAGGGCACACTCACCATATACATGACCGATACCATCCTGAATGAGGGAGCTGAATATACCTATACTTTCGAAAACATGATCGTGGGCAACCGGGAGATTGAGAAGACTGCCACCCTGAAAAACCTGGGGCAAAACGAGGATGGACACTGGGTCATCTCCTATGAGATGTTATCCACCACCTCTTTTACCAAAGAAGATGAAACCTTTGTGATCGTCAGGGAATTCGCTGGCACCAAGGAGTGGTTGGCTGGATTTGAAACTCCGGAATGCAATGATGACCAGTTCCTGAGAAACGGATCAGGCACCATCACCGTTAACGAAGAACTCAGATTTGAGAGAACGGTCATCGATCTGCTCATCGACCGCGCCTGCAAATATCCTTTGAGCGGTGTGATCGAGATCACCCGCGGGGATGAAAGCATGACCATTGATTTTGGAACCGGAGACTGTGATAACATTGCCCTGGTCACCAAAGATGGGGAATCGGAAGAGATCGAACTGAATGCAGGCAAATTCAGAGAAGGATTTAAGCGCCACATGAGGCACATGAAACTCAATAAGGGTTGGTGGTAATAGTTAAGTTGGTTTAATCGGGGCAGGCGCTCATGGCTGTGCCTGTCCCATTGTTAAAAGTTCATTGACATTGTGTAGTTTTGCATAGGCATCATAATAGCGGATCGTGACCAAAGAGCAGTTTAAAATCCTTTTCGATAGGTACTTCGACGATATCAGAAGATATCTCTACTATCGTTCTGGCGATGAAGGGCTCTCCACAGATCTGGCACAGGATACCTTCATGAGGATCTGGGAAAAAGACATGGTGCTGATGCCGGGAAGCGATGCGGGACTCCTGTATAAAATAGCAGGAGACCTGTTTGTAAGCCACACCAGAAGAGAAAAACTCAGAAGGGAGGCCCCTGACCGGATCCGTTTCCAGCAAACGGTAAGAAATCCCGACGAAGAACTGGAGTTCAAGGAACTGCAGGAGAAATATGAAAAAGCATTGGCAAAGCTACCCGATAATCAAAGGGTGGTTTTTTTGATGAGCAGGATGGAAGAACTCACCTACGCTGAGATTGCAGCAAGACTCACACTTAGTGTCAAAGCCGTTGAAAAAAGAATGACCGGTGCACTGGCCCGGCTGAAAAAGGAAATAAGTACCTGATGAATAAGAACCACAGGGATATGAAAAACAAGAAAGATCCTTCAGATCTGAGCGAACGTCTCTTTTCCGGAGCGGACATTCCGTGGGAAAAAAGCAAAGCAGAGGTTTGGGGCGATCTGGAACATCGTTTGGTGAAGGAGGACCGGTCTCCAGTGCTGGTCCGGCGTCAACTTCCCGGTAAACAGTGGCTTGCCCTGGCTGCATCTCTGGTTCTCCTTCTTTCTGTGGCCAGTTTCATGAGGTTCTACTCGATCAACATAGATACCCCGGCCGGAGTGCATACTTCCGTGAATCTTCCGGATGGGTCCGGGGTGGAAGTCAATGCATCCACTTCACTGAGTTACCACCCCTATTGGTGGTTCCTGTCCAGGAAAGTAGATCTGGAAGGTGAAGCTTTCTTCACGGTAGAAAAAGGCCGCAGGTTCCGCGTGGTTTCAGATCCGGGGACCACCGAAGTGCTGGGGACCACCTTCAATGTATTTGCCAGGGGGGATAACTACCAGGTAAGCTGCCACACAGGCAGTGTCAGGGTAAGCGCTGCTGCAAAAGACCTTTCGGTGATTTTGTCCCCCAACGAACAAGCTAAGCTCGAAGATTCGGGCGCCTTCAAGGTAAGTTCTCTGGAAAGTCCGGCGCAGGCTCCTGGCTGGACCCGCAATCTGATCATGTTCAGCTCTGCCCCGTTAAGACTTGTTTTTGATGAGATTGAGCGACAGTATGGCATTGTTATTGAGACACCTGCAGAGATGCAGCAGGTTTATTCAGGGAATTTCTCCCTGGACCAGTCGGTAGAGAATATTTTATCTTTGCTCTGCCTGCCATTTGATCTTACATATGAACGTCAAACCGGGAACAGCTATTTGGTATATCCTTCTGCGGATTAGAAAAGCAGGGTTCTTGCTGGTGATTTTGGTGTTTGCCCCGATTTCTCTCTGGGCACAAAACATTGAAATCGTGGCCGTCAATGATCCCCTGAATGAGGTCTTGATGGAGATGGCCAGGGACTATGGAATCCAGCTTTCTTTCGATGACCAATTGCTCTCTGATTTTCCTGTCACACTCAACCAAACATTCCAGAATCCCGCTGAAGCCATTGCCTTTCTAATCAAAGATCTCCCGCTTGATTACCGCGAAATCGGGGAAGTATTCACCATCTACCCCGTCGAGCCGGAAATCCAGCTCAAAAATTACCTCCTGTCGGGACGCGTAGTTGATTCACATACAGGGGAGGTCCTTCCCTTTTCACATATCCTTGCCAATAATACCGGCGTGATCTCCGATTTTAACGGGAATTTTTCCTGCGTATCGGACGACTCGCTTTTCCAGCTCAGGATCTCCTACCTGGGCTATTACATCAAGGACACCACCCTCTCTGCCGGCTCCGGTCATACCCTGGCACTCACGCCCTCCCTCATCGGCCTGAGAGAAGTGGTGGTCAAGGGCAGCATGGTGGAACGTTCGGGTCAACAGGGCGAAGAAGCCGGAACCATCAGGCTGAACCACCAGATAGCCTACCGGCTGCCGGGAAATGGCGACAATGCCATCTTTAATTTCCTCAGGTTACAGCCTGGAATCCTTGCTGCAGGAGAACGCTCCTCTGAACTGATCATATGGGGTTCTTATTCGGGTCACAGCAAGATCATGTTTGATGGTTTCACCGTCTATGGCCTGAAAAATTTCAACGACAATATCTACTTTGTAAATCCTTACCTGGCCAAGGACATCAAGGTGCTGAAAGGAGGATTTTCCTCCGATTATGACAACAGGGTAGGCGGCATCGTGGATATATCAGGCATCAATGGAAGCACCCAAAAGCCTTCCATCAACCTGAATATAAACAATATGACGGCCAATGGAATGGTCAGCATTCCCATTGCCAAGCAATCGGCCATCACCTTTGCCTACCGCCAGACCTATTACAACCTTTACGATGCTGAGGACCTGAATATCATCTCCAAAACCCGGGGAAGAGGAAACTCCGGACAGGCCGATTTGAATGTCTATCCCGACTATGCTTTCCGGGATGTGAATCTGAAATATGCCGGGACCTTCAAATCGGGGGATAATTATTTCATCAGCCTCTATGAAGGCCGGGACAAATTCTCCTTTGCCCTGGATCAGGAGAGAAACAATGCCCAGATTGACCACCAGACAGAGGAAGCAAACCGCCAGCAGGGAGCCACTGTGTTTTTGGGCCATACCTGGAAGAATGGATGGAACAGCCACTTCTCCTTCAGTGCCTCAGGACTGGAGCAGGATGCATATGAGAAGCAACTGGTTACCCGGCTCAATGGAAACTGGATCATCTCAGACAAGGAAGTGGCTTACTACAACCGCATCCTGGATCTCAGCCTGAAAAACAAGAACCTCATTCCCCTGACCGAAAAGCAAACCCTGGAAGTCGGTTGGAACTACACCCATGAAAGCACGCAGCTGGGGGAAGGCCCTGAAAAGGACAACCTGGCCCTTTCCCGGGAGGATTCACACCGCCTGGGGCTTTTTGTCCAGGATGAAATTCACCTGACATCCCGGCTTACCCTGAAACCTGGCATCAGGGCCGATTACTCATTCTACCTTGAGAAAGCGTATATCCAGCCGAGGATCCAGGCATCCCTGGACCTTACCGACCAATGGAGACTCAATGCTGCCGCTGGCATATACAATCAGTTTGTCTCCGAAACATCGGTCATCGATGAGTTGGGAAACTTCCGCTATTTCTGGACCCTCAATGACAATGTGGCGCTCCCTGTGCTGAAGGCCGCCCACCTGGTGGGAGGTATACATTACCATATCGCAGGATTGTCTGTGGGCCTGGAAGGCTTTTATAAAACCACAGAGGGAATCAGCAGGTACCGTTGGATAGACGGATCGCTGGAGGTGGCACAGGGAAATGCCAGGAGCTATGGCATGGATGTCCTGCTTAAAAAATATTTCAAAAGACACGAAGCATGGGCTTCCTATACCCTGAGTAAAACAGAAGAACACTTCAACAGCATGCCCTTTGATGTATACATGGATGCTCCACAGGATCAGCGCCATGAGTTCAAAGGGGCCTTGCTGCTCAATTTCAAGCCCTTTTTCTTCTCGGCCAACTACGTGTATGGATCAGGCTTCAGGCCTCCACCTTCCATCCTCAGCAATGTGGAGGAACGTTACCCCTACAACAGGCTGGATGTGTCCTTTATTTACCGACACAGCATCAGGGAATATCACATCGAAGCGGGTATTTCCATCCTGAATGTCCTGAATCACGAAAACATCAAATATTCCAATGTCATACGCATTCCCGACTCCCAGACCAGCACCATCCGCATCCATGCCGAAGCGGTCCCCTTCACCCCCACCCTGTACCTGAATGTTTCCTTCTAGCCTGTAAGGGAAAGATTTGTTAACTTGAATGCCAAACTCCCAGGCATGGCCCAAAAACCCTATTCACATTTTGTACTCCTGATGATCCTGGCCGTTTTCGCAACCCAGGTGAATGCCCAGAATTTCTCCCCTCCCGGATGGACCCACTACAGCATCGATCCCGTATTGCCAGGATCTTCGTGGGGAACGGGCGGACCGGCCCTGGCAGATTACGACGGGGACGGGGACCTGGATGTGGCCATCTCCAGGCGGGTGACCGAATCGGCCTACTGGTATGAACGGATCAACGATTCGCTTTGGATCCAGCACCTGATGGGGCCCGGCAAGCCCCTGGCGGGGACCCTGGGCACCACTGCCATTGACATGGATCACGATGGCTGGATGGATGTGATGTACAACGGGATCTGGTTCAGGAATCCGGGTGTCCTGGCCGACCATCCTGATGCTCCCTGGGAGGCTTACCTGATCAAAGCGGGAGGGCACGATGCAATCACGGCCGATATAGATCAAAACGGGGTGATGGACATCCTGATCTACGACGGAAATAAACTGGCCTGGTACAATACCTCCGATGCCCTGCGCGAAGTCATTATTTCATCGGGACATCATGATCACGGAGGAACCGCTCCCAGGGGGTTCGGGGACCTGGACGGGGATGGGGATACGGATGTGGTCATTCCCGGTTTCTGGTACGCCAATCCAGGCAATATGGAAGAGGAATGGACGGAGTACCTATGGCCCTTTACCCCGGTGGAGAATGCCTCTTACGGACGCAGCATCAGGGCCTGGGTGGCCGACATGGATCGGGACGGGCAAATGGACATTGTATACAGCCACTGTGATACCGGAGGATCTCATGTTTACTGGGTAAAGAATATGGGAAAAGGAGTCGCCTGGAAATCCAGGCAGATGAGCGATCCTCCCACAAGGCAGGGCCATGTGGCTGGGACCGGTTCCTTTCATTCCCTGGGAGTGGCTGATTTCAACGGAGACGGCTTCCTGGATATTTTTGCCGGGGAACAGGAAGATCCCGATGATTATATGGAGAGTGACGGACTGGTGGCCATGAAACCCGCCGGGCTCAGCGAAAGAGGGGTCATCTGGTACAGCAACGGAGGTCCGTCCCCTGCATTCACACCCAAGGTCATCCAGCTCAATAACCCGGGCTGGCACGATGCCCAGACCGGCGATGTGGACGGGGACGGGGACATGGATATCATCTCCAAGGTCTGGAACGCCGACGGCCCCGCCTACCACCTGGACTTCTGGCGGAATGAACTGATCAGGGCGGAATGAACTGATCAGGGCGGAATACATCCCTGCCCCTGAAAAAGATTAGCGGGATAACTCGGCCACAATCTGCCGGATATGTTCCGGCGTGGTGCCGCAGCAGCCCCCCACCACATTGGCGCCTGCGGCCACCAGGTCCTTCATCTGTGGGGCCATTTCACCGGGCGATTCAGGGAAAACGGTTTGCCCGTCCTGGTATTGGGGAAGACCCGCATTGGCATGCACCAGGATGGGAATGTCCTTATTCAGTGCCCTGATTTCCCTGACTACCTCGATCATTCCTGCCGTTCCGTTTCCGCAGTTGGCCCCGACGAAATCTGCTCCGGCCGATATAGCCATTTCGAGGAATTCTGCCACGCCGGTGCCCATCATGGTCCGGTATTCTCCTGCCTGGGTTTTTGAGAAAGTAAAGGTGCACGCCACTTCCAGTTCGCTCACTTTTTTGATGGCCTCAATGGCCAGCCTGGCTTCCTCCGGATCGGCCATGGTCTCCACCACCAACCCATCCACTCCTCCATCCACCAGTCCCCTGGCCTGCTCCTGAAAACCTGCCAGGATCTCCCGGGGCGGGACCTCCCCCATCATCACCATGATCCCGGTGGGCCCCATGGATCCCATGACCAGTGCCCGATCCCCGGCCGCCTGTTTGGATATCTCAGCGGCTGCCTTGTTGAGCGCATAGGCCTGGTCCCGCAATCCATAGCCTTCCAGTTTGTGCGGACTGCCTCCGAAACTGTTGGTCAGGATCAGGTCTGCCCCTGCCTCCACATAGCTCTGTGCGATCGCCAGTACATCCCCGGGCCTGGATACATTCCACGATTCGGGACATTCGTCCGCTTTCAGCCCTTTCTGGTGCAGGAAGGTGCCCCAGGCTCCATCTGAGACCAGGATCTTTCCTTCTGCCAATTTGTTCAATATGATGCCCATCGGGTTATTTTTTTCAAAGGTAATCAATCCCTGGGCTTCTTTTTAAACCATCCTTTGGCTTTGTCCCGCACCAGCAAAACAATCTCTTTGCCCAGGAAGATCAGGGAACCGTAAAAGAGGACCTCACCGGCGATGAAGATCCCCAGGATCACCCCTCCTGTCTTGGCTGCCTTTAATCCCAGGGCTGCACCAATGGCCCCGCCGATCAGGGGAGATCCCACGATCAGCACATAGCTCAGTATCTGCACCCCGAACATCACCTTTTTAAAAGGGGTATTGACCAGGCTTTTGATGGTCCTGGGTTCTTGCTTTTTTGCCTGGTTTTCCCCTTGGGCAAGTTTTTCCTCCTATTTCATCATTTCAACTTTTGGGCCATAAGCCAGGTATATAACTCCGGATCGGAGAAAGCCTGGTCCCAGGCATTGTGACCGGTATTGGGGTATTTGGTGTAGCGAACCGGATTGCCATGTTTTCTTAAGGCGGCCACCATCTCATCGGACTCTTTGATGGAGATGGTCCGGTCCTCCTCCCCATGAAACACCCAGATGGGCATGTCGCCCAGCCAACCTGCATAGTGATCGGGTGTTTCACCGCAAATGGCTACCAGGGCTGCAAAGCGCTCGGGATACTGAATGGCCAGGCGCCAGGCACCATAAGCTCCCCTGCTGAGTCCGGCCACCCAGATCCGGGTTCGATCCACCCGGTAATCCTTCTCGATCTGATCCAGCAGGGCCATCAGCGCAGTTTCATTCCAGAGCTTTCTGGGATGGGGATTCTGGGGAGTCAGCACCAGGAAAGGGAAATCTTTTCCTTTCTCGATCATGCTGGGCGGACCATGGGTCTTCACCCTTTCGATATTGTCTCCGCTTTCTCCGCCCCCATGCAGGAAGAGAAGCAGGGGAAATTCGGCTTCAGGTTCATTTTCATAGGCTTCGGGCAGGTAAAGCAGGTATTGCATCTCCATCACCGGCTGCAATGTCACCCGGAAGGCATTTTGCTGGGCTGATAGAGCGGTCCATGCCGCCAGGCAGAACAAGCCCAGGACAACGATTCTCCCGATAATGTCTCTGTTTTTCATGAATCAGGTATTTTTTCGTGTCAACTCCGTTTCAATCTGCTCCAGGGTTTTGCCCCGGGTCTCGGGCAGGTAGGCGCGGATAAACAGGAAGCCGCCCAGGCAGATTCCCGCATAAAGCCAGAAGGTCCCATGGGCCTGCAGGCCCCTGTTCAAATAGGGAAAGGTAAGGACCAGAATGGAACTGGCCACCCAGAGCATGGTGGTGGCCACAGCCATGGCCACCCCCCTGACCCGGTTGGGGAAAATCTCGGACAGGACCACCCAGGTCACGGGGGCCAGGGTCATTCCATACACGGCAATGCAGAGCAGGACAATGAACAGGATGATTTTTCCCTCCAGGTTCATCAGGTAGGAAAAGCCAAGCACCCCGTAAAGCAGGGCCAGTCCCAACGAACCCATAAGCATCAGCCTTCGCCTGCCCCATCGATCCACTGTCCGGATGGCCACCAGGGTAAACACCAGGTTGACCACCCCTGTGATCACAATATTGAACAGAATGTCCGATACTTCATATCCTGCGGCCGAGAAGACCTCCTCGGCATAATTAAAGACCACATTGATCCCGCACCACTGCTGGAAGACCGCCAAAACTACACCCATGAGCACAATGGGCCTGATTTCTTGTGAAAGCAGGGGCTTCAGCCTCACTCGCAGATCTGATCCCTCCAGCGACTGGCTGATCTCCTTCCCTGCCTGTGTGGCATGGGTCTCCCCTCCCACCTTCTTCAGGATCCTGAAGGCTTTGTCCTGCCGATGGGCTTTCATGAGCCACCGGGGGGTCTCCGGTACCAGAAAGAGCAAAAGAAAAAAGAGTGAGGCCGGAACCGCTTCGGCCCAGAACATCCAGCGCCATCCGGTCTGGCCGTTCCAGGACTCCCTGATCAGCGCTTCCGATGCCCCCTCGGGCACTGGCTGGGCAATAAGGTAATTGATTATCTGGGCCGCCAGGATCCCCACCACGATGTTCAGCTGGTTCAGCGCCACCAGTCTTCCCCGGTAGGAGGCCGGGGAAACCTCCGAGATATACACGGGCGAAATGGCCGAGGCAATGCCGATCCCAAAGCCACCCAGGATCCGGAACACCATGAATCCACCGAAGGTACCCACCGCTCCGGTACCCAGAGAGCTCAGGGTAAACAAAAGGGCAGCGAGCATCAGGCTGCCTTTTCGTCCAAAACGTTCTCCAAACCATCCCGAAAGTCCCGCACCCCCGATGCATCCGATCAGGGCAGAACTCATGGCCAGTCCCTGCAATCCGGGAAGCTGCGTGATATCAAAGAAACGCTCGTAAAAGGGTTTGGCACCCCCGATAACCACCCAGTCGTATCCAAAAAGGAATCCCCCCAGGGCCGAGACCAGGGAGATCCCCAATACATATCTCAGATTGATTTTTGCGGGCATTACTTCTGCATCAGGGCCTGAATCTACTGATTTTTCAATACATTTAAGTAGCAATCCAAATCAAAATGAGAACCCATTCTTACCCCATTCTCCTGCTTTGCCTTTTGGCTTTTGCGGGTCTGCCTGTCACAGCGCAGGATGATATGTACAAGATTTCCCTGGAAGGAAGCTGGGATTTCAAGATCGATTCCCTGGATGCAGGGATGGAAGAACAATGGTATACC
>CBDTYO010000003.1:0-34856 GCA_965364615.1 uncultured Bacteroidia bacterium | reverse complement strand
CCCCCTGATCGCCGTTAAGTCCCTTATGCCGGCAACAGTCAAAGAAAATGCGAATCTGCCTTCCGTTTCTTTGCATGTGGCGGGTCATGACCGTCTGGTCCATGTAAAGACTTTTGGGGATCCGGAGGATCCTGTTTTTCTTATCATGCATGGATCGGCCTCAGATATGAGGGCCTATCTTCCCCTCAAGGTATTTTCTGATCAGTATTTTGTGGTTTTTTGGGACATCCGCGGGAACGGGCTTTCCGAGCGCTGTATAGAAGAAATGGTGCATGAGATAGAAGCCATGAAGGATCTGTATTCCCCCCATGAACCCATCACCCTGATGGGCCATTCCTGGTCGGCTTTTTTTGCTGCCAGGTACCTGGCAGAGTACCCGGAGCATGTCGCCCAGGCCATCCTGGTGGAACCAAACGGATTGAAGGACGATTTTATGAAAGAGGTGGGTATGTCATTAAATCTGTTTACCGAGGGGTACATGGATATGATGTATACCACCAAATACCTTACTGCAAAAGACCAGGAGACGCTCGATTTCCAGGCCTTGGCCATGTTGACCAGCGGGGTCAGGGATTTTTACTGCGATGAGAATAATATAACGGAATGGCCTGTGTGGCGCGTGGGAGCCCTGGCTTTGATGGTGTGGGAGAATAGCCTCCTGACCCATGGGAAATACGATTTCGATTACACCGCAGGATTGGATCAATACCCCAATGAAGTACTGATTGTTGGAACCTCCTGCAGCCCGATTGGCTACCACTTTCAGGAGACATACCACCAGCCTTTGTTCAAAGATGCTGAGGTACTCCGCATTGAAAACTCAGGGCATCGCATACTTACCGAGCAATTCCAGGCACTGGTAAACGGATTACAATGGTACCTTTCAGCATATCAGCCCTAGAATCATGGAGAAGAATCGCTTTCATATGGTTTTATTACTGTTGCTGGGCTTGATCAGTATTGACTCAATCCGTGCACAGGAAAGTGAATCTTTGCGGTCACACAATATTTTGATCGGAATGAATTCGGATGCTTTTGCCGGACTGGAAATCGGTTATGTCCGAGGATCTTCACTGGGGGGGAAGCCGGTATCTATGTACCTCAAGTTCAACATGCCCCTGCTGAGTAGCTGCAGTCAAATGAAAATCGACAGCTGGGAGTTGGAAGCAGGAACCGGTCTTGCTCCCATAGGGCAAGATAGATTTATACTAAGAACAGATCTCAGCCTTTTTGCCATCAAACATACCCAAATCCTGGGTGATTTTTTCCCCCTTGGTTGCAAGCTTCAAATGACCCCCTCAGTTCGAACCAAAAAAGGGTACCTGGGTTTTCAGATCCGGTATCAGCAGGTGCTTTGCACCTATGTTGATCCTTCAGCATACGTAGCAGAGCGGTTCGATGATATTTACAACCGGGAGAACCAGCTGATGGAGATGAAACCTAAAAGTGGCTTTTATCCCTTCACGGGGAGTCACTTATGCCTGGGCGTGGAGGGAATGTTTGCAACATCAGAAAGGCTCAGCCTGTATGCTGATCTGGGAATGATCAATTACCTTTCTGAATTTACCGGCACATTTGATTCCATGATGTTCGGTCAAATCCCTTTTTATACCCACATCCGACTGAAATTCAGGCTTGGCAGGGAATAAGATCGACCTGAATCATTTGGAGGTATGCATGATTCCGGATGCCAGTCTTTCAAAAGGTCCTCAAGCCTATCATGCCTAGCTTGCACACCAAAAATCAAGTGAGTAGTGAAGCCGTTGGAATGCTTGTGCACGAAATTTCCTTTCGATCGGCAAAGTAGTCTGGTCCAGTTCCACCCACTGCGGACTGAAAGCCCTGATCTTGGTTACAGCTACCAGGTACTTGCCGTGGATCCTTATAAAGGCACCATCGGGTAATTCTTTCTCTATTTGATCTAAGCTATGTGTGGCCTGAATCCGTTGATTCTCTGTAAGTATGGTCAGGGATCCGTTCAGCTCTTCCATAAAGCAAATTTCCCCTAGCCGGACCTTGATGGTTCGGTGCTTTTCCCTTACATAAATGAAATCCCGGTCATGTCTACTATCTCCAGGAGAGCACAGTTTGAGAGGTTCTGGGCGGGACCGGGTGTGTTTATCCATGGCCATCATGAACCTTTTGAAGGTAAACGGTTTGAGCAGATAATCCAGAACATCCAGGGAAAAACCTTCCAGTGCATATGTATCGTATGTTGAGGTCAGGATGGTATCGGGACGGGGACTAAAGGAGCGAAGAAAGTCCATGCCGGACATATCCGGCATTTCCACATCCAGGAAGAGAAGGTCGATGGGTGAACTTCTGATCACCTCCATGGCATCCAGGCAATTGTCGCATTCGGCTACAATCTGGCAATTCCCTGCCCACTCGATGTATTTCCGCAATCGCTTCCTTTCTTTGAGATCCTCGTCTGCCAATAGCACCTTTTTTTTCATATACGATTCAATTTTTTTGATTCTTAGATACATTCAGAGCGGCTTATATGGCCACCATTTTCAGCTTTTCCTCAAACACAACCTTGCGGCGTACTGCCACGGGCACCAGACAGTTGTCGGTCATTCTTACCATGAATCCGTCTTTTTTGACGAATTTTCGGATGTGGTGCATGTTGATCACGTGGGAATTATGCACCCGGGTAAAGTCATCATCGAACAGCAGGCTCTCGAATTCTCTCAGTGCTTTGGTAACGGTGATCTTTCTGCCGTTCTCCAGGAAAAGGTGGGTGTAACATCCCGAAGCCTCCATGCGGACTATGGATCTGATCTCAACATACTCAGTTTCATTCTGGCTGTGGATGGCCAGTTTCTGAGGAGCTTTTTTTTTGCCCCCCGATCTTAATTGTGCCAGAGCTTTTTCAAGGGCTGCCAAAAACAAACCTGGATCCAGGGGTTTAAGCAAATAATCCAGGGGCTTGTAGCGGAAGGCCGGGATGGCGCTGTCACCACTTGCGGCCATGAATATGACAGGAAGGTGCATGGGGGGGAGACAATCGAGCATCTCAAATCCATTACCTCCCTGAAGATCCACATCCAGAATCAGCAGGTCGGGTCGGTTTCGGGCTACCTGCTTCAATCCGCAAAGCACATCGCCTGCTTCACCACTTACCGTATAATCCCTGAATGATTCGTTTATTTGTTTTTTCAAATGCTCCCGCAGGGAAGCATCCTCCGCTACGATCAGAACTTTAATTTCTCTTTCCATGGTGCTTAATGAATTTGTTACTTTCATTATGCACATCAACCTCGAACAAAAGTAGGGAATGAAGTAGTACCAAAAAATCCTACATTTGTAGGATTTTGATCCCAAAGCGAATCGCTTAGCATTGATTATGAATCATATAGCAAATTTCATCCATTTCTTCAGTGTTGGTTTAGGACTGCTTTCCATTTACATTGCACTGAACCTGCGAAAGCGAACAGGATATAAGGTTCTTACACCCTATATCCAATTCCTGATCACACTCAACCTGGTGATCTTCCTGGTTCATTTCATGGAAGTCATCCTCAGGAGCCTGGTAGGGGATGAATCCTATGAAACTTATCTCTGGCAGTATTTCAGGCATATGATTCTGATATTGGCCGTGTTGAGGATGTTTATGGCCCTATTCTTCCTGCGCTTCAGTTTCCAGTTGATTCAAAAACGCCTGTCGAAATACTATAATTATCTTGCCGGTATTGTGTTGCTGCCCATCATCGTTTCCATGTATTTTTTCGATCTGGAAGAAAATGCAGCCGATTGGGCGGAAAACTTATCCATCCTTCTGGTCCATCTAACCCTGGGTGTTGCCATGATCTATGGTTCCCTCCTGGTGCTCCGACAGCGTGAGAAGGTGGAGTGGTTGGTCCCAGAGATGATTCCTCCCACCTTCAGGTTCATGATCATCTATGCCATCGCCGGCATTTTGTTGAGGATACTCAACCTTTGGGCCGACTACCTGCCTCCTTATATCGTGCTGCCTGGAGTGGGTTTGCTGGCCCTGGCCTTCAACGGATTGAACTTGTTATACCTGAAGCAGGTGATCAGAATGCCTGTGCCGGTGGTGCAGATATCTGACAGTCAGCTCATATCCAAATATGGGATTACAGGGAGGGAACAGGAGATCATCCGGCTCATCTGCCAGGGTAAAACCAACAAGGAAATAGGCGAGATTCTGTATATTTCACCCATTACTGTCCGGGACCATACCTCCAACATTTTTCGGAAAACCGGAGTCAAAAGCCGCACCCAGCTTGCCCATTTATTCATGGAAAGACCCGCAGGCTGAAGCCCGCGGGTCCTTAATTGGCAGGGTATCCCCTCCAACTACTTATTCCACCAGACTTTGGTCGTGTGCTCATCCCCGCCGATGGCCGCTGCTGCCGATGTGTAGTTATCGGCATTGAGGGTCTGCTCCTCGTAGGGATAGGTCTGCCTGGGAATGATTTCGTTCACATTCCCGAATGGGACAAAGAATACATCCACAGGATCGCCGTTGTCGTCGGTCACCACTGGTCCCCGGTAGGTAATCTCCCCAGGCCTGACGAGCATGGTGGGGAATCCTGTTCTTCGGATCTCCGCCCAGGCCTCAGAGCCATCTCCAAAGCCATTGATGTATTTCTGTGTGATCACCCTGTCGGGAGTGGATGGAGGAAGTGCTGCCAAGTATTCTGCAGCATCGGCCTGATATCGTGCAGTTCGGGTTCCTGACCACCCGTAGAGTTCTCCGGCCAGGGCTCCCCACATGTCCAGGGATGCTTGCACCCCCCTTTCATACCAGGTCTGATCCCAGTTGTTGCGCTCACTGATCAGAAAGCAGACCTCCGCATAGGTCATGTAGGATAGTTTGGCATTGGACTGATTAAAAATGCCCAGGTAATATCCGAAGTTGGGGGTCGAGCCCCTGAACCTGCGGGTATAGGCATTGGACATACCGTAGGGAATGCCGGTGACTGCCAAAGGATCACCGCCGCCGGAATAAGTCACATTTTCATCGCTGATAAATGCAGCCAGCCTTGGATCCAGGAGACCGTGAAAGGGATTGACCTTATTGTTCAGGGTGTCGTCCACTCCCTTCAGGATGTCCACAAACTGCTTGGTCACGGTGAAGTCGTTCCGGCCATTGGTCACAAAGGCATCGTACATGGGTGAATTGTTGGGGTCGGTGCCTATGTAGGTGAACAGGGCATTGTCTCCATTGGATTCAAATACCCCGGCAGCGATGGCTTCATCGAAGTGGCCTTGCCAGTTGGATCCTTCCACATTTTTCATGCGGATGGATAGTCTGAGCTTCAGAGAGTTGGCAAATTTTTTCCATTTGGTGGCATCGCCATTGTAGATGATGTCTCCCACCGAAAAGGCGGGCTGGCCCACATCAATCATATCAGAAGCCTCGGTCAGTTCCCGGACCAGGTCGGCATAGATGGCCTCCTGGCTGTCATAGGCCGGACTTGGCTTATTGTTTATGTTGAAAGCCTCGGAATAGGGAATATCCCCCCAGGTGTCGGTCATGATCTGCACCATATAGGCCTTCATGATCATGGCCACTGCGATCTGGTTTTCGTTGGGACCATAAATGCTGGCTTCTTCCCGGGTATCCTCACTGGTGTTCAGCCGGATGATCTCCACCAGGTCCATCACGTCGCGGTATAACAGACCCCAGTAAGTGTTATTCACGTTCTGCCGGATCAGGTAACGGTCCTCCTCCGTATAGTTGCGCTGGCATAGATACTGTGACCAGGGATAGGACATTCTTCCGGCCCACCAGGCATCCCTGGTATCATCCATAAAGGCTTTCTGTGCATTGGTCAGCAGGGAGGCAGGGCTCACCTTTGGGGGATTGTTCGGATCGGTGTTGATCTCCTCAAAATCTTTGGTACAGCCTGCAAGGAGTATCCCCAGGCCAATTAGCAGATATTTTGTCTTGTTCATGATTTCTATGGTTTGTGGGTTTAAAACTTGAAGCTCAGGTTCATTCCAAATTGTCTGAGGCTGGGCAATGCACCCCCTTCCATCCCCTGAATATTTCCCGAGCTGGTGGTGTTTTCGGGATCCACATGGGGATTGTCCTTATCGGCTCCCCAGATGGCCAGGTTTTTTCCAAAAGCAGACACCCTTATGCTATGGAAGGGCCCCTTCAGTCTGGCGGGCAGGGTATAGCCAATCCGCACATCCCGCAATTTCACATAGGAGGCATCAAACACATTCTGTGCGGCAGGTCCTGAATAGTGGTCCCAGGCCCACAATACACCGTAGGTGCTCACATCGTTTTTTCCGCTTACCTGGGCAGTGCCGTCTTCGTTGTAGATGACATTTCCATCGCCATCGTAGGCAGCGGCCATGGCATCGATGATGATTCCGTCTTCGCGGATGGTATTGCCATTGCTGGTGGGGCGTGCTGTTTCCTCCAGGATCCCGCTGTACATGCCCCACATATGGGTGGTAGAGAAGTATTCCCCCCCTTTTCGGATATCTATCAGGAAGCTGAAATCGATCCCCTTGTAGCGAAAGCTGTTGGTGATTCCGGCTGTCCAGTCCGGGAGCACATGGCCAATCACCTTCACTCCGGAGCTCAGGTAGCGGCCGCTGGCTCCCACCACCTTGTTCCCATCCTTGTCGTAAATGAAATCTGTTCCCATAAGTGCCCCGTATGTCTCACCCACAGAAGCATTTACAGTAACATTGAACGCACCAACACCCAGCTGGTAGTTGTCCACTCCGGGTGCCAGGGAGACCACCTGGTTGCGGTTGCGTGACCAGTTGGCCGTAATGTCCCATTGAAAGGTGTTACGGATCTTCAGGGGCGTCATGCTAAGCATCATTTCCATTCCTTTGTTGCTTATCTCGCCGGCATTCATCAACTTGTAGGCATAGCCGGTGCCGGAAGGGACCCTTATGTTGATGATCTGATCGGTGGTGGACATGTCATAATACGTAAAATCCACTCCCAGCCTGTTGTTGAAGAACTTCAAATCGGCCCCGAACTCAAGGCTGGTGGTGGTTTCGGGCTTCAGATTCGGGTTGTTCAGCGTGTTGGGGACACTATACAGGGCATTGAATCCCCAGTAGTGATAGGGATATTTATCTTCACCATCCAGGGGTTGCACATAGTAATTGTCCAGTTTGTAGGGCTCCGTGTCATTTCCGACCTTGGCATATCCGGCCCTGAGCTTCCCGAAAGTAAACCACGGCACATTCTCGAATAGCCTCAGTTGGGTAAATACAATACTGGTGGCCATGGAGTAGTACAGGTAGGAGTTGTTATCCGCAGGAAGGGTGGAGGACCAGTCGTTTCGAAGGGTCAGGTCCAGATAAACCAGGCTTTGGTAGCCCAGCGATGCGTTCCCGTACAAACTGTTGATGGCCTTTTTCTTGCTCAACTGGTCGGAGGCGGGGGGAGCCACCGAATTGATCACAGAATAATTGTCAGGAATGCTCAATCCTCCCTTGGTCACTGTACTGTTGCGATGATATTCCCAATACATCCGGTTCCCCCCGAATGAAGCATGCAGGGAAAGATCGTCTGTAAGACTTTTGTCCACCAGAAAAAGGAACTCCGAATTGCGTTCCATGTTGGAGCGATGGATTTCCTGGTACTTGGAAGGTTTTTGTGATCCCATGGCCACCCTTTCCTTTTGAGTGAAAGCATACTGGTCCTGGTTCACTTTTCCCTGCAAGGAAAGCCATTCGGTGAGGTTCCAACGGAATCCCACATTTCCGTAATAGCGGTCCCGCTGGTCCTCCTGATAATTCTTGTAGCGGGTCCAGTAAGGATTGTCTGCAAAAGCAGGGGTAGCGTCGTCCCAGGAAGTCCGGTTCCAGGTCCGCATGGAGCCATCCGGGTTTTTGTAGTTGCTGAGCCGGTCCATGTCGAGTTGCCGCTGTCCCCACTGGTTGAATTTCTGCATGACGTTATTGGCATCATATCCCGTTGATGGCCGTCCCAGCGTTTGGCTTATTACGTAGGTGATGGCCCCAAAAGCTTCCAGCTTTTCTCCCAGTTTGGTGGAACCATTGATTGAGATGGTGTTCCTGTCGAGGCTGCTGTTGGGCATATAGCCGTCCAGGGTCATATTGGTATAGCTCAATCTGAACCTGGAATTTGCATTGCCGCCGTCCAGGGCTACATTGTTGGTGAAGGTGGTTCCGGTTTCGAAAAATGAATGTACATCGGCATTGGGGGCCTTCCATTCCCTGGGAACCATGTAGTTCTCGGTGTCCCATTCATCGAATGAATCCCAGTGCAAAGCCATCTGTCCGTCGTATTTGGGACCCCAGCTCTCGTCGACCCCGAAATCCACCACATTGTATTCCGTCCCGTCAATCATGGCGGTGGTATACCAATCGGAGCCGCCAAAGATGTTCTCTCCACCTCCGCCGTAAGTATTCTGATACCTGGGCAGCACGGCCACCTGTTCAAAGGTGATCCCGGAATTGACACTTATTCCGATGCCTTTTCTGCTCTTGCCCTTTTTGGTGCTGATCAGGATAACCCCATTGGCCGCCCTGGAGCCATAAATGGCTGCAGCAGAGGGACCCTTCAGCACGGAAATGCTTTCGATATCGTTGGGATCAATGTCCTGTGCCATGTTTCCGTAATCGTATCCTCCGGCTCCCCGTTCGGTCTCAAGGGAATTAAACCCGCTGTTATCGAAAGGAACGCCATCCACCACGAAAAGGGGCTGGTTCTTTCCGTTGACAGAGCTGGCACCGCGGATCAGGATGCGGGACGAGCCCCCCAGGTTGCCGGAGGCTCCGGTGATACTCACTCCGGCCACTTTGCCCGACAGGGAATTTACAATGTTTACATCCCGCGACTCCGTCAGCTCTTCTCCCGAAAGGTCCTGGACCGAATATCCCAGGGCCTTCTTTTCCCTGGATATGCCCAGTGCAGTAACCACCACTTCATCCAGGTTGATATCGGCGGTTTGCATCACCACATCAATGACATTGTCCGTACCCAGGGGAATCTCCAGGGTCGTCATGCCCACAAAAGAAAACACCAGGGCCTCAGCTCCTTGCTTTATTGAAATGCTGTAATCGCCGTTGGCATCGGTGATGGTGCCGGTGGTGGTTCCACTCACGGACACGGATACGCCGGCCAGGCCAATTTCGTCCTCCTGGCTGCTCACATGTCCGGAAATGGTCCGGTTTTGCGCATGAATCGCCTGCATGCCAATGAAAAGAAGACATGCAAGCAGGTAGATTGATCGTTTCATAGATTAGCGTTTATGGGTTAAAACCTCAAATCTAAACGAAGCCCGCACGTTTTATGGGTCACTTATCCCGATGGGGACATTGGGTTTCCAGGCGTCGGGAATACAGGAATAACTGTACCAGGATCTCGCATTTTCCGCCTTGCCTGCTGAGAAACAAAATTCCCTCAACCTCATTGCGGTGTATTTATTCAGGGTTGCTGGAAAATTCAACCTGGGATGTTGCAAGGGGTGATTTCAAATGATCTGAACAGGTGATTCAGGGGAAGAGCTTAATCAGGCAGGAAATCTTCGATCAACTGCTGAAGCCGGGCCATATCTGGCTCTGAGGACTGGATCAGAATGGTGTTGCCGCTTTTTTCAATATCCGATTCTCTTGTATTGTTATAAGCAATGGGAGGGATATCATCCCTGCACACAAGCACATTGTTGCTTACCCTGGTGGGAGCGTAAGCCTTGTGGAAACGCAGGGGGGATTTGGCGATGTCGTAGACAATGTTGTCCTGGATCAGCAGTTCCTTGGTTCCCTCGTCCAGGAACATGCCGTTGCTCTCGGCCCTGCCTGCATTGACCTGCACATGGTGGATCAGGTTTTTCGTGATCCGGCTTCCGGGTTGCAGCCCCAGGCTGTAGATCCCCCCTCCGTCGCTGAGTATGGCCATGATGTGGTGGATGTGGTTGGCATGGATGGTGTTTTCGCGGCAGGGGGTGGGTTCGGGGGTCCACATCCATCCCACGCTAACCCCGGTATAGGGAAGGTCCCGGATCTCATTGTGCTCAATCACTGTGTGGGCCACCAGTCCGCACCAGATCCCCACCGCCCCATGAAACTGTCTTCCGCAGCGCTCAATGACTGTATGGCTTACCCTGACATGGGCAGTGGCCTCTTCAGGCTTCGATTTCCACCAGGCCTGCCCTTCCACCAGGCGGTCATTCCCTTCCCCGATGCAGATTCCATTTCCGGATATATCATGGAAATGACTTTCGGTAATCTCACACCCCAGGCAATTCTGGCGTATCCAGAGGCCAGATCCCCCGGTATTCCGCACGGTGCATTGACGGAAACTGCAATATTGAGCCTGGTCCAGTTCAATGGCTGCAGGGACCTTGCTCCATGTCTGCGAATTTGCACTGCGATCGCTGAACATGCAGGCCTGTACCCCGCAGTATCCTTTTTCGGGCAGGGTCCATGCAGTATGTTCAAAGGCGATGCCGGCGAAACTGATATGTTCCAGGGGCTGCCCTTGTTTGCCTTGCATTACGAGCAGCTTTTCCGCCACAGGAATGAATCCGGTGGTCTTTTCGATCGTATCCTCCGGGAAGGGACGGTAGCGGATTTTACCCGCTTGGAAATCGGCGTACCATTCGCCTGCCTGGTCGCAAAATTCCTGGGCATTTTCCAGGTAATACCGGGGATGTTCCTCCCAGTGTGTCATCGTAAAGAAGTCCAGCCTGGCACCGATGGAGTCCACTGCGGTGAGCTGCCGGCTGGTCCAGTCGACGGATTTCACCGGAATGCGGGTGACCGACCAGTCATGCAGGAAGACCAGTTCGATACCTTCTGCATCTGATAGTTCAGGGATATCTGTCTCATTGAAATGGAAATGGGTGCGCAGGTCTTCGCCGGCTTTGCCCACGCGCAAATATCCTCCATTGGGGTGCCGTGCCCTGGTGGCCATTTTGCCATTCACATACAGCGACCTGAAGGTGCCCTGATAAGGCCCGGGCAGTTCGGCAGACCAGCTGCCATCCTCCTCCAGGGTCCATTGATCCAGGGGGATGCCTCCGCTGACCACTGGAGTTTCCCCGGGCAAGGCCTCCCACCGGACCGGGGCCTCTTCTTTCCCTCCGTCTCCCGGGCCCAGGACCAGGGGCTCAGTGAGCGCATACCTTCCCCCCGACAGGTATATGGTAAGGGGGGCCGTTCCGGCCTTTTCCCTGGCCAGTTCGGCAGCACGATGCAGGCTTTTCACAGGGGCTGTGAGGGTTCCTGCAGCCGCATCGTTTCCCTCAGGTGAAACATAGATATCAAAGCCAGGAGTATGGCATGCCGTGAAAAGGATGAATCCCCAAAGCCATCCAAGGTGAACCAGTCGTCGTATCATGTCCATAAGATAGCCTCAATTCCCGAGGAAAACCAGTTTTTCCTGCGAAGCTTACAGCATGCGTTTGATGTGCGGAAGCTGCTCCAGGGTGGCTTCTCTGCCTTTCTCGATGATGTGCGGCATTTTATGGATATCGAACATGGATATGACGCTGTCGAATTCCGGGATGATGGGAAAGATCTCTGAGTGGTGAGCCAGATTATTAAAGGCAAAGGAATTCTTGAAGATGTTGTTCATGTATATGCTGCTCATATGTTCCTGCACGGCAGTAATGGACTTGAACCTGGTGCGGTAATCTAGGGTAAACCCCATGGCCAGCACTACATCGGCACCCTGCTGGATGGCAATATCAATGGGCAGTGGATTGGAGGCAGCCCCATCGATCAAAAGCTTTCCATCCACCTCCCAGGGCGGAAATATCATGGGAATGGCCAGGCTGGCACGAACGGAATCGAAGATATCCCCCTGGTACAATTCCACCGCTTCCCCATTGGTGATATCAGTGGCCACTACGATCAACGGGGTTTTCAGATCGTTGAAGGATTTTCCGCCGGAAATCAGCCTGAGCTTTTCATTCAGGTAGGAATCATTTACCAGTCCGCTTCTTTCATTGAAGGCAAGCGTGCCGTCTTTGGAGGCTTTGAGGTTCACCAGATAGCCTTCCATCAGGTCTTTGCTCCAGGTGGAATCAGACAGTTCCTGTATTTCTTCAAGTTCCATGCCCGCAGCAATCCCGACGCCGTATATGGCCCCTCCACTGCATCCCACCACCAGATCGACCTCGATGTTTTCTTCATTGAGCACCTGGAACATCCCGATGGATGCGGCGCATTTGATGGCACCGGAACCGATCACCAATGCCACCCGTTTCTTGGTTTCTGCCATTTTTTTCCTTTAGTTGGATTCTTCAAAACTTGCCAGGGCTTTGTCCGCGTCCGGGAATATCTTCACAATCTTGTCGAATTTGCTCAGTTTAAAAATCTTTTCGACCTGGGGCTGAACCCCTGAGATCCGGAAGTCACCCCCCCTGTGTCTCATTTCCCTGGCCAGTCCCAGAAAGACGCGTATACCGGCACTACTCGAATACTTCAATGCCTGAAGGTCTGCCACCAGATTCAGGCAGCTTTCTTCCAGCTGCTCCCTGAAAAAACGGGTAAGTTCGGGGGACGATTGCGCATCCAGTTCACCACCGATGCTCAGTACTCCCACCCCTTTCACATAGTTCATTTTCATTTCCATGTCCTTGTGCTAATGGTCGTTTGTTTGTTTTGTCACTTTGGTCTTCACGTGTCAGCCGGTTATTGCCATTCTTTCTTTCATAGTTCATGTGATAGGCCAATTCCCTGACCAGGTATACCCCCAGTCCGCCGATTTTTCTTTCATGGATATCCTCGCCCAAAGGAGGATCTTCCAGTACAGCGGGATCGAATGCCTGGCCCTGGTCCACCACGGTGATCACCAGGTGTTCCTTGTCTTTCTTCATGGTCACCTGGATAGTTCCCCTTTCTCTGCCTTCATATCCATGGAGGATGATATTGGAACACAGCTCATCGACAATCATTTTCACCGGGTCGCAGACTTGTCCTGTCAACTGAAGCAGCTGGCAGACTTCCCCTGCAAATTGTCTGAATCCGGGCAGGTGGTCCATCTCTGCTTTCAGGGTCAGGCCATGGCAAGGGGCTTCATTTTCCCGGTTCAGCCGCAGGGCCAGCAGGGTAAGGTCGTCGGCCTGCGGTTGTTCGGCCATGTGAGAGAACACTGCAAGTTCAAGATGTTTTACGGCACTGAAAGCGGAGGTCCATTCCCCGGCAGCTTCCCCTGCAAAGCGTTCATCGCCGTAGAACTCGCCAGAGGCATTTCTGGCCTCGGTAAAGCCGTCCGTATAAGCAAGCAGGACATCGCCCGCTCCAAAGTCAATGCTGCCCGATTCAAAAGCCAGGTCGGTGGTAAAACCAAATGCGGGGCCAGTGGATTCCAATGCCTGTTTCACATTGCCCCTTGCATCGATCAACAGGGGAGCGTCATGTCCGCCATTCACATAATGCAAACGCCTGGAAGCAGGGTCCAGGATGGCCAGGACCAGCGTGGCAAACATATTGGATTGTCCATGGGTGTGAACGATGTAATGGTTGACGCTACGGGCCATGTGTATGGCCATCTGGGCAGGCTCTTCTTTTTGAAAACGTTCACTGTTTGAACGTATGAGGGAGCGAAGAAGGACCATGAACATGGCAGCTCCGACCCCCTTGTCACAAACATCAGCCACCACCATGCAGGTGTATGTAGTGTGTTCAATGGGGAATACATCGTAAAAATCACCGGAAACCTGCCGGGCGGCCTGGAAAAAGGTGGCAATTTCCCAACCAGGGATCTCTGGCATTTCCTGGGGGAAGAATCCCAGTTGGATCTCCCGTCCGATTTCCAGGTCCCTTTCTGCCACATTGAGGGCCTGCTCTGCTGAGAATTTGGCCTGTCTGAGAATTTCTTCCGCCTTCACCCGGATGGATATATCCCGGACTATGCCCCGGGTTCCGACCACTTTTCCCTCTTCCAGGATGGGAGAAGCGACAATTTCACTGGAAAACTCGGCCCCGTCCTTGGTCAGGTAGTTAATCTCCAGCGGCTCCAGGCCCTGATCGCTGGCGTAGAATTTTTTGAATTCCTGCAGGAAGCCTATCCGGGAGTCCCTGGCGATCAGGTGCCGGAAATGCTTCCCGATCAATTCATCGCGGTGGGAATACTGGGTGGCCTCTACAAAGGCCTGGTTCACATAGCTCAGGTAGCCCGCTGCATCGGCTTCAAAATAGGAGTCCCGGAGCGTGTCGAGTACCGCCCTGTGGGCCGTGGTGGTAGCGATCAATTCTTTCTCCGCTTTTCGTCTTTCCGAAATATCATTGTAGAAGACCAGGTGACCGTAGTTAATGCTGCCAGCGAAAAAAGGCTGCACAAACACTTCCACCTCTGTCATGCTGCCGTCCTTCCTTTGCCGCCTTCCGGTGATATACAGGGGCTCGGAGGACCGGTTTTGGGAATATTCCTTCATCTCTTTGAGGATTTCCGGAGAGGACAGGTATTGATCCAGGCTTTTCCCGATCACTTCTTCCTGGGCATAGCCAAAGAGTTTTTGAAAGGCGGGATTCACATGGGAAATGAGGTTTTCCTTGTTGATGATCACGATGGCTATGGGAGCCTGCTGCAGCAAAGCATCCAGGAAGTCCTTCTGAAACGCCAGTTCTTTTTCGGCCTGCGATCTTTGCGTCACATTCCGGATGGTGGCTTTGCAGCCTGTGATTTCGCTTCCTTCATACATGGGGGAAAACTTGCCTTCACCGATGAATACTTTTCCATCCTTTCTGACATATTTGGTATTGAAATGCTCCAGGGCCTGGTGATCCTGAAAAATAGCTTCGAGAGCTTTGCGTGCCCCATTGACATAGTTTTCCTGGATGATCTGAGTGAACGGCATGCCTGTGATCTCCTCCCTGCGATCATAGCCTAGTTCTTGCAGAAAGGGGAGGTTCAGGTAGCTAATGATCCCTTCAGCATCGGTTTCTAGGTAGCCGTCTTCCAGCTGATCCAGGATCTCCAGTTTTGCTTGCCTTGTTCTTTCCAGTTCCAGTTCCACTTTCAAACGATTGGAATCCTGGCGTGCTTTCTCGTATTTCCGGATAAAATACAAGAGGATAAGCAGGATGGCAGTAATGATGGCAAAGATGGCAGTTGATTCCATATTTCCTATAGGAACAATGGGGAATGAGAATTGTTTCTGAAGAACCAAGCTCATCCCTGAACCAATTGTGGATTGATGGGTTTTATTGTAATGAATCAAGTCATCTTATTGGTCAAAAGACCTGTGGGTCTGCCAAAGCATAGCGATTTCAAATTCGTTTCCGAAGAGTTGCCGGTCATCAAACCTGGAGAGTTGCTGCTCAAAACTTTGTATGTATCTGTGGATCCTTACCTCAGGGGCCGGATGAACGATGCAAAATCCTATATCCCGCCTTTTGAACTGAACAAGGCCATTAGCTCAGGCATCATTGCCGAAGTGGTGGAATCAGATCACAGGGGATTCCGCAAGGGCGATCATGTGTATGGCATGCTGGAGTGGAAAGAATACCAGACCTCCCGGGGCAGGGGGGTGTACAAGGTAGATGCAGAAAAAGCTCCCCTTTCTGCATACCTGGGAGTTCTGGGGATGCCCGGCCTGACGGCCTACCTGGGAATGTCCGAAATTGGAAAGCCCAAAAAAGGCGAGACCGTGGTGGTTTCAGGTGCTGCAGGGGCAGTGGGCAGTGTGGCAGGACAGGTGGCCGGAATTTCGGGCTGCCGCGTGGTCGGGATTGCCGGATCGGATGAAAAGTGTGCTTTGCTCACATCGGAGTTTGGCTTTGATGCTGCCATCAATTACAAGACTGTGAAACACATGCGGAAGGCCATTGCCGCTGCCTGTCCCGATGGCGTGGATGTGTACTTCGACAATGTGGGAGGCAGTATTTCTGATGCGGTACTGGTCAGGATCAACCAGTTTGCCAGGATCGTGGTGTGTGGAGCCATTTCGGTCTACAACGAAACTTCCCTGCCCCAGAGCCTGAGCGTACAACCCTTCCTGGTCCGAAACAGTGCCCTGATGCAGGGATTCATTGTCAACGATTTTGAGGCCAAATTTCCCGAAGCCATGCAACAGCTGGCCCAGTGGCTGGCAGAAGGCAGGCTGAAGTATACCGAAACCCTGGTGGAGGGTTTTAATCAGCTCCCTCAGGCATTTCTCGACCTATTTGAAGGCCGGAACAAGGGAAAGATGGTGGTGAAAGTGGCCGGCGCTTCGTAAACACATTATTCTTACATTAGCAGGATGATCACGGATACTTTCATATCGGTGTTCGACCTGATCATCTTTCTGGGGGTCATCCAGGGGATTTTCATTTCCTTTTTCTTCATACAAAGCGGGAGAAGGGATGTAAAACCCAATTTGTACCAGGGCTTGCTTCTATTGTTCCTGACCATGGCCATGCTGGAAGAGCTCCTGAACAATACGGGGTACATTACCAGGGTCCTGCCCATCTCCAATTTTGCCGAACCCACCAATTTCTCTTTTGGTCCACTGGCCTTTCTCTATATCCGGAGCCTGTTGTACCCGGATTCGAAAAGGAAGGTATGGCCGCACTTCCTTCTGTTTGCGTTCTGGATACTCTACATGCTGCCCTATTTCATCCAACCCATTGAACTGAAATACAATTCTTACCTGGACACGAAGCACCCCGACTGGCAATTTCTGGAAGTGGTCCAAAGGTTCAGCGACGATCCCCTGGGTCTCCGGCACTACATCAACCAAATGACCGCGGTGCATTTTACGGGCTATGTAGTAGCCATGTTCATTTTGGTTACCAGGAGGATGAAGGAACTGAATGAACGGATGTTCAGGCTCAAAGATCCCAAGCTCAGACTGGCAAGGAATGTGGGGATTCATTTCGTGATCATCATCGGGATTTTCGCCTTTGCCAAGCTCTATTTTGGGAGGGATATCGGGGATTACCTCATCTCCACCTATCTCTCCTTCATGATCTTCTCCACTTCCATTTTGGTGGTGAGAAATTCGACCTTCTTTGGCCAGCCCCAGTTTTTTCTTCAGTTTCCCGGCACGAAATATGAGAAATCATCGCTGAGTGAGCAGGAGAAATCTGCCATCCATCAGAAGATCCTCAGGGAAATGGTTGAAAATCGCTACTTCGCCGGCAACCTGGCCTCCCTTTCGGATCTGGCCCATACCATCAGGGAAAGTTCGCACCATGTTTCCCAGGTGATCAACGAGGTGATGGGAAAGGGCTTTTTCGAGCTGCTGGCCTGGTACCGGGTAGAGGAAGCCAAGCGCCTGATCCGTGAGGACCGGGAGGCAAAACTCACCGTGGAGGACATCGCCGAGCAGGTGGGATACAATTCAAAATCGAGCTTCAATACTGTGTTCAAGAAACAAACCGGCCAGACACCCTCGGAATTCCGCCGAAGCGTTCAAAATTCATAAAATTCAGTAAATCAAATTATTGAGCGCTATTCGATGTATGTCCCGATAAGCTCGAACATCGCTCCGATCGGGACATTCTTCATATTCAATGATGCTGCCATAAGTTTGACCTGTAAACCAAAACTCAGCATCATGAAAACCTTGACAGCACAAAAAACCGAACGCCAGTATTTCATCGATTGGCTGCGGATATTATTAATCTTCAGCGTGTATCTTTTCCACATAGGCATGTTTTTCAATACCTGGGACTGGCATGTGAAGAATCCCACCGGATATGGCGGACTGCTCACAAGCCTGATGACCTTTTTACACGAGTGGAGGATGCCCCTGCTCTTCCTGATCTCCGGGGCCGGTACCTATTATGCCCTTGGCAAACGTACGCCGCGCAGGTACCTGGGGGAAAGGTTTAAAAGACTGATGATCCCTTTCTTCGCAGGGATCTTCATCCTGGTCCCTGTACAGGTCTACCTGGAGAAGGCGGATCAGTACAGCTCTCTGCTGAGCTTTTATCCCCACATGTTTGATGGGATCTATCCCACCGGGAATTTCAGCTGGCACCACCTGTGGTTCATCCTCTATCTCTTTGTGATCAGCCTGCTTTTCTCACCCTTCCTGAAATTGTTCCGGAGCAATGGCTACCTGCGCTTCTCCATATGGCTGGAAGGTTTTGCAAAAAGGCCGCTTTCCCTGAATGTGGTGGTTTTGATTCTTATCGCATCGCAAGCGCTGTTAGGGCCCTATTTCCCTGAGGAGACCCATGCTCTTTTCAATGATTGGGCTTCCATGGCCTTTTACATCATTTTCTTCCTGTGCGGATTTATGCTTCTGTCCAACCCATACATCATCGAATCCATCCGGAAGCAGAAAAGGCTTTACCTGGCAGAGGCGGGACTGGCCACTGCCTTCATGTTTTCCTCCCCCCACCTGTTTGCCGACGAATCTGCCGCGGATCTGGCCTGGGGCATATCATCCATTTTCCTGGCCTGGTCCTGCGCCCTGGCAGCCATAGGCTATGCCAGACAATACCTGAACCGCAACAGCCGGTTCCGCAAAGTGGCCAACGTGGCCATCTATCCCTTTTACCTGCTGCACCAGCCCATTATACTTATCCTGGGATTCCTGCTGAATAAGCTGACCATGCCGGATCTGGCCCGTCTGCTGCTGCTGATCAGTTCCAGCTTCACGATCACCTGTGGCCTGTACTGGCTGGTGGTACGCCCCTTCAACCTCACCAGGGTGATATTTGGAATGAAATCCATGGCCCCCAAGAAGGAAACCGGCCTGCATGCCGTGCAACCGGACTTCTCCCGGGTATCTGCCTCCATAGAGCGGGATCGTTTGGCTGTATGAACGCGTATGAATTGTATGTTGAGGGAAAGCCCATGACCTTTTAAACCAATTCTGTATTTTCGTTGTTATCCTTACAAGGATCTGAATGCATGGTATATTGCATTCAGGTCCTGAAAGGATTTACAGGTCACTTCAACAAGTTGTACTATGAGAAAAGATAAGAAATACATACTGGTCCCGGTGGACTTTCAGCAGCCTTCCCGGCAGGCTGCCGCCTATGCGGTCAGGTTGGCCAGAAGGTTGAATGCAGAGGTTTACCTGCTGAATATCATTCAAACCCCGGGCCTGCTGGCAAAATTTTTTGAATCCGGAAGCCTGCTGGTCAAGGTCACGGACCAGGCAAAGGAAAAATTGCTGGAAATGGTCACCGAACTCTCCGGCATCGATAGTGAAATAAAAGTCCACAGCAAGGTGGACCGGGGAAAGCCCTATGAACGAATTCTTCATATGGTGCGGGAGGTAGATGTGCGAATGATCATACTGGGGGAGAACCACCAGGGAGATGAAGCGCAAAAAGACCTTGGATCAACCGTATACCATGTAACCCTCAAATCACAGGTTCCTGTGCTGACCCTGAAAGGCAATGTCCAGGAATTCGGTCAGACCATTGTGGTACCCCTCGACCTGGCCCAGGAACACCGGAAGCAAATTTACAGTGCGCTGGTTTATGGCCTGAACTATGGGGCAAAGATCCACCTGGTTTCCTCCCTCATTCCCGGAGTCAAAGTCAGACATAGTCTCATATTCAAGAAAATGCGGGAAGCCAAGCGCACGTTGGAGCAAAATGGGGTCGAGACTGAGATACAGATTCTGGAAAAAAACCACCTGCCCTCCTATCAGCGGGTGCTGGACTATGCTGAGCAGATCGATGCCGGGATGATCCTGCTGATGACCCACCAGGAAGGCTACAACTACGATAATTACATCGGGGCTTTTGCCCATCATCTGATCAATCGCTCCAGCGTCCCTGTGCTTAGCCTGACTGCTTCGGCCACTGATTTTAACTTCAGGGAATTGATCAAATCGGTTGTGGATCCGGTGGGGATGTTTTTCAAGAACTAAAAGGCGGTGTAAATCCGGCCAAATCCTGCCCCCTTGCTGACCATACTGATTATATACTTGCTCCTTCCCCTGCTGGTCATCAGGTTGCCCAGGGCTGTTTCCGAGCTCAGGCCATTGCTGTTTGCAGGCGTTCAGTTGGGTGCCTTTCTGTTACTTTTCCTGAACTTTCAGGAAGTGGTCAACTCCGGACCCATTCACCGCTATTATCCATGGATCCCGGAACTGGGTTTGCACCTGGAACTGAAACTGGATGGGCTCAGCCTGATCTTTGGATTATTAATCACTGGAATCGGGGCATTGGTCTTTCTGTTTGCCTTTCCATACATGAAAAGCTACGAGGGAAGGGGAAGATTTTCCATATTCCTGTTCCTTTTCAGCGGGGCCATGCTCGGACTGGTGTTCGCCGAAAACCTGATCCTCCTGTTCATTTTCTGGGAACTCACCACGGTATTGTCCTTCCTCCTGATCAGTTTTTTCCATGAAAAATCCGAAGCACGCAAAGCTGCCTTCCAGTCGCTTTTCCTGACCGGTTTTGGGGGCTTGAGTCTGCTTTCAGGGATTATTTTGCTGGGGACCGTGGTGGACTCTTACTCCGTCTCGGTGTGGGTGGAAAATGCCTCCGCCATACGAGAAAGTTCCTTGTATCTGCCTGGACTGATATTGGTCCTGTTGGGCGTGCTGACCAAATCGGCGCAATTCCCTTTCCACTTCTGGTTGCCCGGAGCCATGCAGGCCCCCGGACCGGTAAGCGCTTATCTGCACTCTGCCACCATGGTGAAAGCTGGCTTTTACCTGCTGGCCCGCCTGAATCCTGTGCTGGGAGATACCAGGGAATGGTTGTACATCCTTTCCATAGCGGGGGTCCTGACCATGTTGCTGGGCTCCTACATGGCCATTACCAAGAAGGATATCAAGGCGATCCTGGCCTTTACGACCATCAATGCCCTGGGAGTACTGGTGCTTCTCATGGGAATCGATACCACGGCCTCCATAAAGGCCGCCCTCCTTTTTTTGTTTGTACACGCCTTTTACAAAGCTGCCCTGTTTATGATGGCGGGGATGCTGGAGAAGAAAACCGGAACAAGGGATATCAGCCTCATGGGCGGATTGCGCAGCAAATTGCCCCTGAGTTTTATGGTAACGCTCCTGCTGGTTCTTTCCATGGCAGGTCTTCCACCCATGCTGGGTTTTCTGGGAAAAGAGCTGATCTACGAGGCCAAACTGCAGCTGCCAGGCATTTCAGGAGGAGTTCTGGTCCTGGGGGTAATCTCCAACATATTCATGGTGATCATTTCCCTTTTGTTTGTGTACCGGATTTTTTTGGGGCCCGCAGGACGCACTCCCAAAAATCCCCGTGAGAAAGGTGCCTTATGGATCGTGGGTCCACTGGTACTGGCCCTGTTCAGTCTATTCCTGGGACTTTTCCCCCGCGTGCTGGGCAGTACCCTGATCGAATCGGCCCTGTTCGCTACACAAACCGTGCCTGTCAGCGTAAAGCTCAAGCTCTGGCACGGCTTTAACGATGTTTTTTTTCTGAGTCTTTTTACCGTGATCAGCGGTTTCTCGGTGACCCTGCTGATCGTCCGTAAGTCATCGATCCTGAGGGCCTGGGAGCGTGTGAATGACCGGCTTTTCTTTTTAAGTCCGTCAGATGTGTTCCAAAGGATCATCGAAGGATTCGTTCGGTTTTCAGACCGGAATACGGGGAGGCTGCAGCATGGTTATCACCGCCTCTACATCCTGACCATATTCATTTTCGCGTCGGCGGCCATCTGGTTCCAGGTGATCTACACCTGGGGATGGAAGCCGGAAGCTACACTCTCGCTTCAGCCGTTTAATATGTCTATCGTGGTTGCGGTTATCATTGCAGCCACCTTATTCAGCATCCTGTCAAACTCCAGGATCGCCACCATTGTGGCACTGGGGGTTATTGGCTATGGAATTTCATTGATCTATCTCTACTATAGTGCAGTGGACCTGGCCATTACCCAAATACTGGTGGAAACCCTGATCGTGGTCATGTTTGTGCTGGTGCTTCAGAAACTTCCCAGATTTGCCAGACTTTCCTCAAGAAGGACGAAACTCAGAGACCTTGTGGTCGCCCTCTCCTTCGGCAGTGTCATGACGGTGATGGCCATCAAGGCGATCCACCTGGATTTCAACCACCCCATCAGTGATTATTTTGTGGACAGAAGTTATCTGGAAGCATTCGGGAAGAACGTGGTGAATGTGATCCTGGTGGATTTCAGGGCCCTGGACACCATGGGGGAAGTGATCGTATTGACCATTGCTGCCGTGGGAGCGGCCCTGTTGTTAAATGTCAAAAAGAAAAGAGCATGAATTCAGCCATCTTACAGATCGCTCAGCGTTATGTGCGTTTCCTGCTGCTCTTGTTTGCAGTGGTCGCACTGTTGAGGGGACATAACCACCCCGGGGGCGGTTTTATCGCTGGATTGCTGGCGGGTCTGTCCATGGTGATGAAAGCCTTCGCCTATGACATCGAATTGGTGGCCAGGCAGATGAAAGTGTCTCCCAGTGGATTTATGGCTGCCGGACTAACGCTGATCCTCCTGAGTACCCTCCCTTCGTTGGCCGGTGGAGCAGCATTTATGAAGGGGTATTGGGTGCAATGGGACATCCCGCTGATAGGAGCGTTGAAACTCGGCACGCCCTTGTTGTTCGATGCCGGAGTGTTTTTTGGAGTGATTGGAGTGATCCGGATGTTTTTCTTCTCATTAAAACGGGCACGATAATGGAAATTTTGTTGGCCATACTGGTTGGAGTGCTTTATACGGCAGGGGTATATATGTTGCTCAGGCGCAGCATCCTGAAATTCATTGTTGGCATCATATTTCTCAGCAATGCCACCAACCTGCTGGTCTTCCTGGCCGCCGGGCTCGTTCCGGGCGAACCTGTCTTTCTGGAATCTTCCGGTACCGTGGCGCGGGAGCTTGCGGATCCCCTTCCTCAGGCCCTGGTATTGACTGCCGTGGTCATCGGTTTTGGGATTGTGGTATACTTGCTGGCCGTCAAATACAGGTTGTTCCATGAAACCCAAACAGATGACCTGGATCAATTAAAACCCACAGAAGAGGATTGACATGACACTGGCTGTGTTGCCCATACTGATCCCCGTTGTGATGATGATCATTCACCTGCTCATCCGGAAGGATTCTGTGGCGGCCATTTCGGGCATTACGGGAAGCGTAATGCTCCTGGTCAGTTCCGGATTCATTGCCAGGGAGGTTTTTAGCGGCGATTACCTTTCCCTGGTGGCAGGTGGCTGGGATGCTCCTTTCGGGATCTCCATTGTGATCGACCCCATGAGTGCCTTGTTTCTGGTAATTTCCTCGGTCATTGTCCTGTCCATATCGATTTTTGCACTGCGGCTCCCTGAAAGGAAAAAGCGCCTGACCAGGTTTTACTTTTTCTTTTTCACCCTCATTCTGGGCATCAATGGGGCCTTTATTACGGGGGATATATTCAACCTGTATGTATGGTTCGAGATCATGTTGCTTTCCTCCTTCGTACTGATAACGCTTGGTTTTTCCAAGGATCAGATGCGGTCGGGGATCAAATACATGGCATTGAACCTGATCGGATCACTTTTCTTCCTGGCGGGCATCGGACTGTTGTACGGAAAAACTGGTACCCTGAACATGGCGCATCTGGCAGAGATCCTGATGAACGACGACCAGTCCATCCTGATTAACTCCTCCGCCATGCTCTTTTTCCTGGCATTTGGTATCAAAGCGGCCGTCTTTCCCCTTTATTTCTGGTTGCCTGCCTCCTATCATACCCCGGATATTACTGTGACCTCATTGTTCGCTGGTATATTGACCAAGGTCGGAGTCTATGCCATGATCAGGTTCTTCACGCTGTTTTTTGTGCAGGACCCCTTGTTCTGGCACAACCTGCTCTTTGTGATCGCCGGTTTTACCATGCTGGTAGGGGGCATGGCTGCCATTTCCAGGTATGAGACCCGGAAAATTCTGTCTTATCATATCATCAGCCAGATCGGGTACATGATCATGGGCCTGGCCATCTTCACCCCGCTGGGCATTGCAGGAGCCATTTTTTTCACCTTGCACAATATGTTGGCTAAGACCAATACCTTCGTGGTATCGGGATTGATCAACCGCATGCGGGGCAGCTATTCCCTGAAGGAAGTGGGAGGGCTGTTCCGGGAAAGTCCCATTCTGGCCACCTTGTTTATCATTCCCGCTTTTGCCCTGGCGGGAATACCCCCCTTGTCGGGTTTCTTTGCCAAATTCATTCTCATCAAAGCCGGTTTCGAGGGCGGGCATTACTGGATCACGGGCATTGCCGTACTCACAGGCCTGATGACGCTCTATTCCATGATCAAGATCTGGAACGAGGCTTTTCTGAAAAAAGTGCCGGAGCAGGAGGACAGGCAAGAAACTCGTTCACTGAACTTTGTGGATCTTCTCCCGTCGATCATTCTGGGGACAGCCACAGTGCTCATGGGTGTCTTTGCGGCCTTCATGGTGGATCTTACCCTGCTTGCCGGGGATGCCTTACTCGATCCGGTCCATTATATTGAAAGTGTCATGTCAAAATAAGTGTATGAGAATACTCCGGAAGACATATTATTTCATTTTTTTCCTGGCATTTTACCTGGTGAAACTCATCAGTGCGAATCTCTACATTGCTTACGACATTCTTACCCCGAGGATGCGCATCAATCCCGGCATGATCGAAGTGGAGATCAACCTGGATTCCAATTTCGGCATTTTATTGTTCAGCAACTTGTTATCCATGACCCCCGGGACCCTGAGCATGGACCTGGACAGGGAGCGGAACCTGCTCCTGGTGCATGTCCTGTATATGGACCGGCTGGAGGCTACGGAGAAGGAAATTCAGAGGATTATGAAAATGATCAGGCAGATCACAGAATAGAAACAAAGATGGAAAACGGAATTTCACTACTACTGATCATAGGATCCTTTGCTGCTCTGCTGGCTGCACTGGTGCTTGCCCTGATACGCTTGATCAGGGGACCGGAAACGGGCAGCATGATCATTGCCATGGATTTGATCGCCTCCGTAGTCATGGGTTACATATTGCTTTATTCGGTGGTGATAAACAAGGTCCTTTACTTTGACATTGCCATTGTCATATCGCTCATTTCGTTCATGGGAACCGTAGCCATATCCATTTATTTAAAGCAGAACCGATGAAAGAGATTATCGTCCTTGTATTGATTTTCCTGGGATCCCTGTTCATCCTGATCGCCGCCATTGGATTGCTGCGTTTCAGGGATATCTACAGCAGGATGCATGCCACCACCAAAGCCCCTTCTTTCGGGCTGTTGCTTATATTATCAGGAGTAGCCTTACATTACATGACTGCGGTGGTGCTGATCAAAGCGATCCTGGTGATCGTTTTCATCTATCTTACCGCCCCATTGGCCGCCCATGCCGTTTCAAAATCCATGGGAAGGCCCGGTAAAAAAGGCTAAACGGCTAGCCCAGGGTATTTGACTGGATTTCTTCGAATAGCATTTTCGACATCTGCACAAAAGGCATGGAGAAAACGATGGCCGTTCCCGTTTGCTGCAGGGTATCCACTTCATCCTCGATTTGCTGGTACAAAATGGATTTCGTCTTGGCCAGCACGATGGTACGCTCCTGCTTTACGATCTGATCGCCATCGCGGCGGAAAGAACGAATGGAGGGGATGATATTCACGCTGTACACCAGCTTTTTTTCCAGCAGATTCATGGCAATTTGTTCTGCTTCCTCAGCGCTGCTCGAAATAATATAGGCAAGTATCATGGTCTCGTTTTAAGGATAAACAAAACCATGGGATTTATGTTTAGTATTCAAGGACCAATAGCTATTTACCGAGTCATGAAAATACTGCAGAATATATTAGTCCCGGTGGATTTCAGGGAATCTTCCATCAATGCCTTTCACTATGCTGCTAAGGTATCTGAAGCCTTCCACTCAAACCTGGTAGTGCTTCATGTGATCCAGGAGGAATCCCTTTCAACCAAAACAGAGCAACTGGTGCGGGAGTCCATTGATCAGAAGTTTCGGGAACTGCAGGAAAGTGTGGGTGAGGCCATGGCTGAACGCATGGAGTTTCTGGTGCAAAAAGGGGTGGTCTTTGAGCAAATTCTGCAAACAGCCATTCGCAGGGAAATTGACGTGGTGATTGCCGGGTCGGGCAGTGACACGGAGAAGGACCCTTACCAGTTAAGCACCATCATTGAGAAGCTAATGCGAAAGAACCAGATACCCTTATGGGTGGTCAGGGGCTCGGATCAAATGCCTGTGAAGAAGATCCTGTGTCCGGTCGATTTTTCAGATGCTTCGGAACGCGCCATGAGGAATGCCATTACACTTGCTTCTCATCTGAATGCAGAACTTACCGTCATGCATGTATTTACGCCGCGTTACGTGCAGTCTCCCAGGTTCGAGGTAGACAATGACCGGGAGAATGAGAGGCTGAGAGCAAAGCAGAATAAGGAATTTCAGGAATTCCTGGATGGTTTCAAGCTGGATTCGACTTCCTGTAAAACCTTGTTTGAGGAAGGAGTTCCCGAAAAAGCAATTCTCTCCACCCTCAAGACGGGGGAGCATGACCTGCTGATCATGGGCACCACCGGAAGGACCGGTTTAAGCAGGATCCTGATGGGGAGCGTTACGGAAAAGGTGACCCGTGAGCTTCCCAGCAGTTTCATCACAGTAAAATCGCAGGATATTGCCCGTACCTATTTCGAAAGCAACCTGGGTGAGATTGAAACATACCTGCAAAAGGCGAAGCATCACCGGGAGGCCGGGGACCATGAAAAAGCCATTGAATTCTATTCGGCCGGACTGAAACAGTTCCCCGACAATATCCCCATGCTCACCGGACTGATAGATACATACGGCGAGACTGGCAATGCAGCAAAGGCTGCTTTTTTCAAAGATTATGCCAGGGATGTGGTCTCCCGGATCTGGGGAAAGGAATATATCCAAAAGCTGGGTCTGGACTGACCAATTACTGGTAATCGATGGCTTTCACATCCTTGAAGTAGATCCTTTCCACCAGGGAATCCTCTTTTGTTTCGTAATATTTGACCAGGTCGGGATCCCTGACCAGTACACAATGATCTTCAGGGGAATAGTCTACGATCCTGCCTGAAATGGATTTCCCGGCACGCGACAGTTTCACGGTAATCGCATGATCGTGGTATTTGCGAAGAATATCGGTTCTGTTTATCATATTACCATGATTGGGGATATGTCCCTTATACGAAACCAGGCGCGAAAAGTTGCTTTTCTTTGACCAATTCCCGGCAGAGATGGGTGCCAGATAGCTATATTTGAGGATAAACGGAGCAATCAGATCCCCGGAGAAAATATTCTTGCGATCCCATCGTTTTACAAGAGCCATGTAATATTGATTTGTCACTAAGAATCTATGGGATGAAGAAAATGAAAATGATCACATGGGTATCCATATTCCTGATGGGAATGGGTGCCACAGCCATGGGTCAGAAAAAAGCGGCAGGACCCTCGAAATTCTCCGCTGGATTTCTTGCCGGATATAATAGGGGATTGGGATTTCAGGGCAATCTCACACTGCACAATTTTGGAAACCAATTGCCTTTTGAACTCCGGGCCGGCCTGGGATATACCTTTCTCAATCCCGGAAATTCATTGGAAGCCCGAAGGATATTCATCAATAACAACACCAATGGGACCCCTGAAAAATCAGGAAGGTCCATCGACTACCGGCTTGATTTCCTTTTCCCCAGATCCATTTTCGGCTTGAAGAATTCATACATCGTGCTGGGTCCCAGGGGGTCCTCTTTCAAAGGCACCTTCAAATACATTGGAGGGAATGAGGAATTTGATGTGATTTCCCAACAGTGGGGACTGGGGGGAGGTCTCGAACACCATGTGAACATGACCCAGAAACTTACCCTGGTGGTTGTGGGGGGACTGGATTACTATTTCCCCGGCACCCTGCATGGGCACGATACCTCCTACAGCCCGGACAACGACAATGTAAATCCCAGGAATGACAACCAGAACGGCGATACTCCCTTTACCTACAAGGATGCCAATGCGGCCATTTACCAACCCGCATTCATGCCTTATGCCATGATTGGATTAAATGTAAGACTCTAAAATGAGCAACATGGAACATGGTTTCCACCCGGTATTTTGCATTATTCCGCCCCACATGGCGGAAAGAATTCTGGAAAAAGGCACTCCCGCACAAAAGGCAAAAGCGGAAAAATACATCCGGATTGCCGGACAGATGCGCGGACAGCGCCAGACCCTATCTGAACTTGCCAGGAAGGCCCAGCCTGAGGCGGGCGAGAGGATTCGCAAGGTATATGATGCCCACAATGCTTCGGAGCTTCCGGGTACCCTGGTCCGGAGTGAAGGGGATGCTCCCACTGCAGATGCCGCGGTGGATGAAGCCTACGACGGATCCGGAGCCACCCATGATCTCTATGCTGAGATCTTCGGGAGGAACTCCATCGACAACAGCGGGATGGAACTTCTTTCCACCGTGCATTTCCTGGAAGGTTATGACAATGCCTTCTGGAACGGAGAGCAAATGGTCTACGGGGATGGAGATGAAGATCTTCCTGAGGAGGAGAGGTTATTCAACCGTTTCACCATTGCCATTGACATCATTGCCCATGAATTGACCCATGGCATCACCCAGTATGAAGCGAACCTGGTCTACCGGAACCAGGCTGGGGCGCTGAATGAATCCTTTTCGGATGTATTTGGTACCCTGGTGAAACAACGTGTGAAGAATCAGACGGCAGAAGAAGCTGACTGGCTCATTGGTGAAGGCCTGTTTACCAGCAGGGTGAATGCCCTTGGCATCCGTTCCATGAAGGCGCCAGGCACTGCCTACGATGATCCGCTGCTTGGCCGCGATCCCCAACCGGGACATATGAACGATTATGTGGAAACCACGGCTGACAACGGCGGGGTTCATATCAACTCGGGGATTCCCAACAAGGCCTTCTACAACGTTGCCCTGAAACTCGGGGGATATGCCTGGGAGAAAGCAGGACAAATCTGGTACAGGACCTTGTGCGACGAACTGGATCAGACCTCAGATTTTCAGGCTGCCGCCAATGCCTGCTACAAAGTGGCAGCTGATCTCTATGGCAGCAACAGCCCTGAGCAGAAGGCCGTATATGATGGATGGCAAGGCGTGGGAATCATTCCGGTTTCAGATCAACAGGGGGGCTGTCGTGGCTGGGTTGGCCGGGCCTGGAGGAGTATCTTCGGAGGAAGACAAGCATAGTGTTGCCATGCCAGAAGGAGATTTTCATATAGAATTTCAGCGATCCGGAGGTTTTACCGGTGGTTCGACCCGCGCCGAGCTAAGCAGTCAGGAACTGGATTCCGTATTGGCCGACGAGTTGGCACTCCTGATCGAACGATCGGGATTTTTTGAGGCCGTGGTCCTGGAGAACAGGTTCCTGAATATGCCCGATCAGTTCATTTACGAGATCACCATTGAGCACAAGGGGAAAAGGAGAAAACTGGAATTGTCCGACGGCAACATGCCCGATCTTTTCCGTCCCCTGATCAATTTCCTGGTAGGCGTGGCCAGGAAACAAAGGCGCATGACTTAGAACATCCTGACCAGCATGTGCGCGGCCGCGCTGGCAAGCACAAATTTCAGATCCGGGTCCTCACGACGAAGCAGATTATATACTTAAGGCGGGTGTTGGAAGGAGCTGGATCCAGTGTATTAGCTCGTAATTGCCTGCATCCAGCGGTCCGATGGTGGTGGTATCCAGGGTGGGGATGCATGGCGCGCCCATCAGGCTGTTGAAATAGCGTTTGTACGTGATCTGGTGTCCGTTGTAGCTGAGGATGGGCTCTGGTTCAAAGCCGCAGGTATGCTCGATGAGCAGGATGGGATCCTCACTGGTGGGATGTTTCGGCCAGATAGCCAGGGTATAGGTTTCCAGGTTGTCCCATAAGAAATCCTCTTCGGCCTGTTTTTCGCAGTGGAGCAGGCTTAAAACTGCCGTAAAAATGGCTGAAAGCCAAGCCAGCCTTTTAAGTTTTGAAATCATAATATTCGGGTCTACCCTCAAGATGCTTTCTTGCAGGGCTTGGTTGCGCTATGGGATATACATCCTTAGGGCAGGGGGGCTTTGACTAAGTCTCCGGATTTCTTCAATCCACCGAAAGCCAGAATGCTGGCCCTGTTGTTTCGCAGATCGATGGGACTGTGGGCAGTTGCTTCGTAAGGTTTCTCTCTCAAATCCAGCAAAATTTCCGCAGAGAACATTAGGCCGTCATTGGATGCGATGGTAGAGGCACCTTCGTCGATGTACAGTCTTGCCGGAAGGTCCCTGTCGCTGGCAGCTTCCTGGTTGCCCTGTGGCACCCATGTGCTTTCCGCTTGCTCCCCGTAGGAAAGATAGACCGTATCTGCCCGTATGGCATAGGTGCCTGTGAAGGTGCTGTTTTCGTCCAGGCAAAGAACAAAGTCACGGTCTTCTTCAAATAACCTGATATATTGTGACACATCGATGGCCTCAAATACCACATCCTGTCTGGGTTTCAACATGAACATGCTGAAAACGAAAAAGGCAAACAACAATATTTTTCCGAAACTTTTCATCTTATCTCTTAGCTATACCGAAGATCGCATGAATTACCCTACCTTTTTTATTAGTTACACACAATGGCGGGATCATTCCCCTATCAGAACCTTACACTTTCTTAGCTTATGAGGCATGATGTTGATAAATGGTTGCGTAATCCCTGGCGTATACGGGGAAAATTGCGAAAGGATACAGCAAATGGGGATTGAACCCTTTCAGCGTTGCCATTCTTTTGGGAATAACCCCCTGGATTAATTTCAAATTGAAATAATTATGAAATATGGAATATTAATCTGTAATTTGTATCGATAATTCACTTTCAAATTGATATTGTAATGAAACTTGTAATTCCCCGCAACTACCAATCCATCCTTACCCTGAAGGAAACCGAAAGGGCCATCAAGATGGTCAAGGACTTTTTTGAATCAAATCTGGCGGCAGAGCTGAAGCTGAGGAGGGTAACCGCCCCTCTGTTTGTGCAGCGGGGAACCGGGATCAACGATGACCTGAACGGCATTGAAAGACCGGTATCTTTCGAAGTTAAGGACATGGATGGGACAGTGGCTGAGATCGTACATTCCCTGGCCAAGTGGAAAAGGATGATGCTGGCCGATTATGAGATCGCCAACTCCTATGGGATCTATACCGATATGAATGCGCTGAGGCCAGATGAGGAACTGGACAATATTCATTCCATCTATGTGGACCAGTGGGACTGGGAGAAGATCCTGTTGCCCAAAGAACGCAATATTGCTTACCTGAAGGACATTGTGCGTCGCATTTATGCGGTGATTAAACGGACCGAATTCATCGTGTATGAGAATCACCCTGAGATCGTTCCCGAGTTGCCCGACGACATCTACTTCATCCATGCAGAGGAGTTGCTGGATCGATTCCCGGGACTGGATCCCAAGGAGCGGGAACACAGAATCGCCAAAGAACACAGGGCTGTGTTCATCATTGGCATTGGAGGGGAGCTGGCCAATGGAGAAGCCCATGACGGAAGAGCGCCTGATTACGATGACTGGTCCACCTTAACCGAAAACGGATACCGCGGACTCAACGGAGATATCGTGGTTTGGAATCCCATCCTGGAGAATGCCTTTGAGCTCTCATCCATGGGCATCAGGGTAGACGGTGAGGCCCTGCTCAGGCAGCTGGAGATCCAGGGAAAGAGTGAACGCAAGGAATTGCTTTTTCACAAACGACTGCTGGCAGGGGAATACCCTGAATCGGTCGGGGGAGGCATCGGTCAGTCGCGGCTGTGTATGTATTTTCTGCGGAAGGCGCATATCGGAGAAGTACAGGCAAGCATGTGGCCCGGACAGATGCATGATCACTGTCGCAGATCGGGGATCCAGCTCATGTAATCCGATCCTGCTGAAATTCGGATCATCCCCGCTCCGCGAATTCTATTTGGGTCCTACGGGAAGGGTCACCCCCACTAAAATCTGCAGACCCCGGTTCTTAACAACCGATTCATCTGTTTCTTTGTTGGTGTTGGCCAGTCCCAGCACATACCTTGTTTCCGCAAAGAAGGTGAGATTTTCATGCGGAATACTCACTCCGCCTCCCAGTCCCACTCCAAAATCGAAAGCACTGGTATTGTCTTTCTCATTCTGGCTGTTGCCCTCCTCATCCTCAAACTTGGCACCTGTCAGGAATCCCAGGCTCGGTCCGGCCATGGCATAGGGCGCCAGAACAGAATTAATCCGGAAGGCATATTTGACCATGATGGGAATTTCAAGGTAATTCACCTTATACTTCAGTTTCACCACGCTGTTTTCTAAAGTAGCGCCTTTTTGAAGAAACATGGGTTCCACATGCAGAATAATCTGGTCGGTCAGGATTCTGTCCACGACCGCCCCAATTCCAAATCCCAGCCTGCTTGAATAATCCTCAGAACTGGTTCCTGTGGGAACGCTGATACTGGCCACATTTAAGCCAATTAAACCACCGACCTCCCATTGTGCCTGAAGGGGTACAGCAGCCAACATGACAAGGCATGTGAATGCTGCCATTTTGCCAAAACTCATGGTAGTTCCTCCTTTCTAATAGGGTTCAGCCATAAATTTACAGCTTATTAGAATGGCAATCAGGGGATTATTGTTAAAAGGAAGTTAATTAATAAGCTTCGATATCTTTCCTCCTCAGCAGGATCTTCGAATAAGTACGACCCAGTTTGTCGTCGTAAAATTCGTAGGATCTCTTGGCCCATTCCAGGGCGTTTTCTGTATCTCCAAGCACCTCATTGGCCACCGCAATGTTAAGACAGGCACGTCCTGCGGTTTTTCGTTTATTGTGCTCTGTCAAGTCGCTCCATATCTCTATGGCTCCTTCCCAATTGGCCACCTCGGCCCGCCTGTAGCCTGCCTTGAACTGGTGCCTGGCCGATCCGCTGGTCCGCTTATAAAGCTCTCTTCTGACCACGTAGTATCCTGGCAGGAATCGTTCCACATAGGATCTTCCGGCTTCATAGGCGGTTTCCGGCAATGCATGCGGGGGCAGGATCCCTCCCCGCGTATCAAAGGTTCTGTAGGCATTGTGCTGGTACTGATCGATGATCTGCCTGGTCCTCGGATCATACAGTCTCCAATAAGCGCTTACCTGCATTTTTATCTGGCCGGGAAGGGCCGGAACCGGAGAACCCGTGGTCAGAATGGCTGCAGCCTGACTGGTGGCCGTGGAAGCCAGCAGGTCCGTATTTGAATCGAAGGTTTCAAGCACCAGCAGGGCATCGGCTCCCTCAGCCTGGCAAATCTTAGCCACCTGTTCCCAATCCAGCAATTCGGGCAATTCACGGGTGCCTGTTCCATACATTTTTACGGTCTTGGGAATGATCAGCTCTGTATTCTCCAGGACCAATATGGCATCGTAGACCCCTTTGATGCACTCATCCGATGCCAGGCGGTCGGACCCCGCCACTTCACTGGTGATTATGGCCTCAATGATTCTGTTGTCCGTATCTTCCTCGCTGGTAAGCGAGCGGTTCACGGCTGCGATGAAGTGAACATCATCAGGAAGGTAGGCTACCGGGGCTGTGGGGTAATTCAGACTTACATATCCGTACCTGCTGCAACCGGCCAGGGCCAGGGTCAGCATCAACATGGGGAGTAATTGTTTCATGGCGTTTGGCTTTTTCTGGTTAATGGTACGAAAATGCCCGTGCAAAGTTTGATTTATTTGGACTTTGAAGCTAAGGACGAACCCACTATATTTACTTGGGCTTACCTGTACATCCAAACTGAAACCACCACTGAAATGAAAAGATTCTTCCCGTTGTTTTTAGCCCTTGCTGTCCTCTGGGGCTGCAAGGATCAAAAAAATGAAATCCCCGCCGTCGATCCGGGTTTTGTCTCCTACATCTCCGGATTTACCAGCGGGGTGATCTCTTCCACTTCCCCGGTGGTGATTACCCTGGTTTCTGAACTTTCTGAAGCAGCCAGGGAAGAAGCCCTGACCCGGGAACTGTTGGAGCTCAAACCTTCGGTAAAAGGAAGCTATGCCTGGCTTGACCAGCATACCCTGGAGTTTCGCCCCGAGGGCATGCTTGATCCGGGCACGGTGTACCAGGGCAGGTTTCACCTGGATAAGCTGCTGGAAGTTCCTCAGGGTCTGGAGGTGCTGGAATTCCAGTTTCAGACCATTCAGCAATCCCTGTTTGTGGAGCTGGAAGGATTGAATGCCCTGGACGAGGAGGACCTGCAGTGGCAACAATTAAAGGGCATTCTGAAGACGGCCGATTTTGCCGATGTGGACGCAGTGGAAGCATCGGTGAGAGGCTTCCAGGAGGGCCAGGAGCTCAGGATCCAATGGACCCACAACAGCGAAGGTACCCGCCACGATTTTACCATCGACAGCATTTACAGGGGCGCTGAGAAGAAGGAAGTGCTGGTGCAGTGGGATGGAAAAGGGATCATGAGCGAGGATGCGGGAGAAGAGTTGGTGGTCATCCCGCCCCTGGGAGATTTCAAACTGATGAACCTGCATGTGCGACAGCAGCCCGAACAATATGTCAGCCTCTTCTTTTCAGATCCCATCAGCAAGTCCCAGGATCTGCGGGGTCTCGTCTACCTGGAATCGGGAGAAGAGCTCAGGCTGGAACGAGAGGGGAGCCAGCTGAAAGCCTATCCGGTAACCAGGCTGCAGGGTTCCCGGAAGATCTGGATCAGCAACGGGATCCGGAATACCCTGGACTACCCGTTGGTAGAATCCTACAACAGGGAAATCGAGTTTGCCAGCATCCATCCCGATGTGGCCCTGGTGGGCGACGGGGTGATCCTTCCGGGTACGGACGGCCTGATCCTTCCGTTCAAGGCCGTCTTCGTGGTGATGCACTTCCTGGGTGCTATTTTCTCGCTGGATGTGGTATGGAACTTCGGGGACAGCGCACTGGGCCTGATGTCGCTGCCCAACCTGATCGCCCTGATCCTGCTGGCTCCGATGGTCAAGAAGATGACCAAGGATTATTTCGACCGGGACCACAAGCCTCT
>CBDTYO010000002.1:0-37393 GCA_965364615.1 uncultured Bacteroidia bacterium | reverse complement strand
GGAATTTCGACAGGTAGATTTCAATAGCTATCCCGGGAGGGTGGTCATAGTAGCCCCAATCAAGGAAATTGGAATACATCCAGTAATAGGCCTCATCATCAATGATTTCCGTGAAGTAGGATTGGACCAGGCTCAGGATGAACCAGAAAGAAGAGAAAATGATAATTTTCCTCATGGATGCAATAACTACAGGATTTACAGAAGCTTTACCCTGCAAATATCGCTAAAAGATTGAGCAATGCAATTGGCTCTTTCCCCCTGAAAGGTGAATTAGCAGGGGATATCTGAGTGGAATTGCATTAATCGGAATGATAGTCCATAACGGATGTCTCAATGTCCTTTCTGGAAAACTTGTGAAGTTTGACGATCTTGGCATTTCTTTGATAAGCAGCGGGTAAAATGCGCCTTGCCTCGTGTTTGTTTTTTGTTTCTACTATCAACCAGGCCTTGTGATGTCCATCCAGGCATCCCCATTCGGCGTGGGTCACGAAATGTGACCCGGAAGAAAGAAATACCTGAACAGCCCGCATGCATGAGGATTTATCCTCTCCATGTGGTACTTCGATGAGAAATTTTTCCATGACTGATCTTCTTTAATTGCTACTTGTTAATTATGTATGTAAGCCCCAAAAGGGATAAAAACCAAGTAAGCGCCGGGGCGAAAGCAAGTGCCGGGATGGAAAGATTATGTTGGAGGGATCCGAATAAACAAATTACAAAAAACCTTTGTAAGATACTCCAGGAACAAAAGATTAACACCATATTTAACAAAACCCTGGAGAAGAGGGTTATAGTCCAGTTTACTTCTCCATGTCACGGGTAAATATCCGGCATTGATTTCATTCGGATGCCGTTCAGATTTGCCTTGATAATTCCTCCATTTTGTCTTAGATTGGTCCATATGTTATTTGGGACAAATTACCTATGATACCTACGAAGAAATGTTTCCTCGTGGCTTTGGCCTTCATGATTGCCCAGCCAACTTTCAGCCAGATTGAAGAAGCAGATCCCGTGGGATACTGGCTGGGAACTCTGGATGCAGGAGCCACCAGTTTGCGTCTCGCCTTTGATATATCCAGGGCAAGTGAGGATGTTTTTACGGCCACCATGGACAGTCCCGACCAGGGAGCCACAGGCATTCCTACAGGAGATGTACGGTTGGGTGGGGATTCCATCCGGATAGAAGTCCCTTATGTACGGGGTTACTACCTGGGAACATTTACTTCCTCTTCAAGTATTCAGGGCTCATGGCATCAGTCAGGACTTAATTTTGCCCTCGACCTGGAGAAACAAGACAGCCCTTTTGTGTTGAAACGCCCCCAGGAACCTCAGGCTCCCTTCCCGTACAAGGAAGAAGAGGTGAAATTCAAACAATTGAAAGAGGGCTTTACCCTGGCGGGGACTTTGACAGTTCCCGAGGGACCGGGCCCCTTCCCGGCCCTTGTTCTGGTATCCGGTTCAGGAAGCCAGAACAGAAATGAGGAGATTTTTGGCCATAAGCCATTTTGGGTCATTGCAGATCATCTGACCAGAAACGGGATCGCTGTGTTGCGTTATGATGACCGTGGTGTCGGAGCATCGGGAGGCATGGCCTCAGGTGCTACCACGGCGGATCTGGCCATTGATGCCCGGTCGGCCTTCGAATACCTTGCGAAATGTGACGATGTTGATAAGTCCCGGCTCGGGATGCTGGGACACAGCGAGGGGGGATTGATCGCGTTTATGCTTGCCTCTGAACACAAGGATATCGCCTTTATTGTGTCTTTGGCCGGTCCCGGGGTGGATGGCAAAACCATCCTGCTGGAACAGAGCGATTACATCTCCAGGTTGAGCGGAGTGAGCGGATCCGTCCGGGAGGACAACCGGATTGTCATGGAAAAAGTCTATGATTTGATGGCCTTTAACGAGACACATCAAACTTGGGGAGATGAAGTTATAGCATTTACCTCGACTTATTATTCAAGTAAGCAAAGGGGCCAGTACAGCGAAGAGGACATAGAAAGAGCCAAGCGCAACCTTTTGGCCTCGATCCCGGAATCCTCCTATGCATGGATGAAATTTTTCGTCATGTCTGATCCCACTCCCTACTTCGCTTCCATTTCCTGTCCCGTGCTTGCCTTAAATGGACGGAAAGATTGCCAGGTCCTGGCGGAACAGAACATCAATGCCATAAAAAGTGGCCTTCAAGCTGCAGGAAACAAACAGGTTACCACCATGATACTGCCCGGGCTGAACCACCTCTTTCAAACCAGTAAAACAGGGCTGCCCTCTGAGTACAATATCATCGAAGAGACCTTCTCTCCCAATGCGCTGGGATTAATCAGCGGCTGGATTCTGGGATTAAAGTAAAAATCAGGGAACTATATTTAGACGAGGCCTGAGAGATCAAGACGAGCCCTCAGAGATCAGGGAGAGGCCTTAGAGATCAAGGCGATACCTGTGGGATCAAGGCGATGCCTGTGGGCCGAATTTCAATGAGCCTTTGTTTATAGAGGGCGCCAATGGTTTTTTTAAAGGCTTTTTTGCTGATGCCCAACTGCAGGTAGATCTCTTCGGGGCTGCTTGTATCCGTGATGGGCAGGAATCCTTCAGAAGCTTTCAGTTGATTAAGAATCAATTCGCTGTTGGCATCATGGGCCTCTTTGTATCCAATGGGCTGTAAAGAAATATCTATTTTGTGATCGTCTCGTACTTTTTTCACAAATCCTTTCAAGCCCTCTCCTATGCGAAGCTCCTGAAAGACTTCATTGTCAAAAATCAATCCTTTATGCTTGTGGTTGATGATGACCGCAAAGCCCAGATCGGTTTTTTGCAGTATCAACAGGTCTACGGCGTCGCCTTCCTTTACAGTAAGCTCATCGTTTTGAATATACCTTTCCAGGCGATTGCTGGCAAACAGCCGGTCAGTTTTACGATCCAGGTCGAGGTAAACAATGTACCAGCGTCCTTCCTCCATTTTTTGTTTCTGCTCCCGGAAAGGAACCATGAGATCTTTCTCCAATCCCCAGTCAAGAAAGGCACCCACCCGGGTTACTGCGCTTACTTTCAACAGGGCAAATTCATGGAGAAGTATTTTGGGCCTGAGGGTGGTGGCCACTTTTCTGCCTTCCGAGTCGCGATAGATGAAGACAGTTACTTTCTCCCCGGGCTTCATTTCATCCGTGCAGTATTTGTTGGGGAGCAGTACCTCTTCGCCTGATTCATCGGAGAGAAAAAGTCCTACGCCGGACCTTTTCTGGATTCGCAATTCGCACAGGCTTCCTTGTTCAATCATGGAGGCAAGATACACAATCGTGACAATCTCTGCATGGCTTTTCAGGCATTGGATATATTGTGTAAATTCGGGATGGATCAAAACATGATGAATGCCATGAAGACCTTCTTTCCGGTTCAAAAAATTGTATGTATTCTGTTGGCCACCATTCCCTCTTTCGCTTACAGTCAGCAGAAGGATCATTCCGTGACCAGCGATATTCCTTATTACGTGGCCGCCTATGTATGGCCATCCTGTCACTATGAGGAACGCAATGCAAAAATGCTCTGGCCCGAAAAAACCGGCGAATGGGAAATCATCAGGAAAGGGACCCCCCGCTTTGAAGGTCACTACCAACCCAAAGTTCCGCTCTGGGGGTATGAGATGGACGACGATCCCCAGGTGATGGAAAAGTGGATCGATGCGGCCACGGACCATGGGGTGAATGTATTCATCTTTGACTGGTACTGGTTTGATGGAGGTCCCTTTCTTGAAAGCAGCCTGAACAATGGATTCCTTAAGGCAAGAAACAATGATAAAATGCAATTCTATCTCATGTGGGCCAACCACGATGTCAAGAAGAATTACTGGAACCATTACAAGTATGATTCGGATTCCCTGTTATGGACCGGTTCGGTGGATCAGGAGAATTTCAGGATCATAGTGGATAGGGTGATTCGCCAGTATTTCCACCAGCCCAATTACTTCACGATAGAGGGGAAGCCGGTGTTCTCCATATTCAACTTTCACAAATTTGTGGAAGACTGCGGAGGCCTGAGTGGGGCCAGGGCATCCCTGGATTATTTCAGGGAAAAGACCCAAGAGGCCGGATTCCCGGGATTGCATGTCCAGGTGATTGCCTTCGGGGGCAATGAAAAGAACCCTGGCCTCTTACGCCCCGATCTGAGCGAAGGAAGGGGCAATGCCGAGCTTGCTTCCCTGCTGGGGATCAACAGCGTGACCAAATATAACTGGGGACAGGGGGAAGGACTGGAGGATTATATTGTATGGGGCGAGCAGGCCATGCAGCGCAGGCAAAACTGGGACGAAGCCCTGGATATTCCCTATTTCCCCAACGTATCCATTGGCTGGGACGATACACCCAGGTTCCCGGACAAGGGGAAAAGCCACGTGATTCATTATCACAAATCACCCGAAAGCTTCGCCGCCTATTTATACAAGGCCCGGGAATATGCAGACCAGCACCCCGGCCAGTCCCGGCTGATCACGGTGTTCTCATGGAACGAGTGGGTGGAAGGGGGTTATCTCCTGCCCGATATGCGCTGGAATTTCGGCTACCTGGAAGCGGTCAGAAAGGTCATGCTGGAGAAATCACCCCGATGATTCTTCCTCCATAAGATCCAGTATGGCCCTGTATTTACCCATGGGTATACCATAATATCTCAAAGATCTGGTGAACCAGATATGTTGGGTGGTGAGAAGGCTTTCAAACACAGGTTGGTCAGCAGGATCAGCTCCTGTTGTTTTTCCCGCGCTTCATTTTTTAAATATATACATCTGGTTAACATGATGTTAAATCTTGATTTTAAACACATGGAGTGGATTTTGGTTCCTAGTTTTGGTATCTTACCCGGACAAACATTAACACAGGAAGTATGAAAAGAAGGACATTTATCAGGAATAGCGCGGCAGGAGCAGCATTTTTATCCGCATTTCCTTATGAAGCCCTGGCCCTGGAAAATAAGCTCTATCCGCATGACCGGGTCAAACTGGGAAATACAGGCATTGAAATGTCAAGGATGGCCATGGGCACCGGAACGAACGGGTACGGAGGATCTTCTGACCAGACACGCAGACTGGGGATTAAGGGAGTGTCCGACATGCTGCGGGCCGCTTACGATGATGGGATCAATTTCTGGGAAACGGCCGATCAATACGGTTCACATCCCCATGTGGGAACAGCCTTGAAGAAGGTGGAAAGGGAAAAGGTGGTGATCCTGACAAAGTCCAATTCCAACAGCTATGAGGCCATGAAAAAGGACCTGGACCGTTTCAGGCAGGAATTGGGAACCGACTATCTTGACATTGTCCTGCTTCACGCAGTCACCGATCCACAGTGGAACCAGAATATGACAGGCGCCATGGAAGCACTTTCAGAGGCCAAGGAAAAAGGCATTGTTCGTGCACATGGGGTAAGCTGCCATTCCATCGGTGCGTTGGAGGCTGCTGCTGAGGAACCCTGGGTGGAGGTGGATCTGGCAAGGTTCAACCCAGGCGGGGCGAGAATGGATGCAGACGTACCCACTGTGCGCAAGGTGTTGACCCGGATGAAGAACAATGGCAAAGCCATTATCGCCATGAAGGTTTATGGTTGCGGACAGTTATTGGATATGAAAGATGAATGTCTGCAGTTTCAGACCGGGGAAGGCCTGGCACATGCATTCACCATGGGTTTCGAAAGCATTGAACAGCTAAAAGACATTCAGAAACGTCTTCCTGAAGCCAGCGTGAGGGCCTAAATCCCAAACGGAGATGAACCAATTGACCCTCACCACACCGGCGTTGCTGTTCTCTGCCATTTCCCTGCTTCTGCTGGCCTATACCAACCGCTTCCTGGCCTATGCCAATGTGGTCAGAACCCTTCATGCCCGCTACAAGGAGAATCCGGACGCCATCCTGGTCGGACAAATTCAGAATCTCAGAAAAAGATTGACGCTTACCCGCACCATGCAACTGCTGGGAATTGGAAGCCTGCTGCTGTGTGTGCTATGTATGTTCCTGGTATATATAGAATTGCAGCTGGCAGCAGAAATCATTTTCGGGATTGCCCTGCTTATGCTGATCGTGTCCCTGGCCATATCGGTCTGGGAGATACAGATATCAGTCAGGGCGCTGGATCTGCACCTGGGGGATATGGAACTCTAATCAGACAGCCAGGGTGGTGAAAGCGTCGAAAACCAGGATGGCCGGCCATACCAATGCTTTGAGAACCCCCAACAAACCTTCCCAGAACCCGGTGGCTATGGATATGAAATATACTGCTGCTCCGATAAGACCCAGTGCGTATACCGCCCCCGCGGGGACATTTCCTGAAACTTCTGTTGCCATAATAAATCTTTTGTTTGAATGAATACGATCTTCCAATTTAGCTAATTTTACTTCGATCACATCATGAACCCATCCAATCCTTTCCGGCGATGAAAATATATTTCTGTGGATCCATCAGAGGGGGCAGGGAACTGGCACGTACCTATGAGCTTATCATTGAAATGCTGCACAGATACGGGAGTGTACTCACCGAACATGTGGGAAGTAACGAGGTGATTCAAAGCAAGGACAGGGAGCTTTCCGACCGTGAGATCCATGACCGGGATCTGGGATGGATCGTGGAATCTGATGTGCTGGTCGCTGAAGTGACCGTTCCCAGCCTGGGTGTGGGCTATGAAATCGGACGGGCCCTGGAAATGGATAAGCCCATACTTTGCCTGTTCGATGTTCGTTCTGGAAAATCGCTGTCCGCCATGGTAGCCGGCAGTGAAAAACTATTGACAAAACAATACAAGGAAACAACGGACATTGAAGCGATCCTGGAGGAGTTTTTTACTTCGCATGCTCCTCGTCGTACTTCCTGATCTTCATTAAGGCGAGCTGTTCTGCCCCTTCATACATGTCCCGGATAAAATCGTCACCGAAATTAAAGGTGCGCTCTTCCAGGGAAAGTTCACCCAGCCGGTCAAACAGCATGGCTTTGGCCTGGGCGATGTCCCGCCCGTAAATGTGATAGGAATCGGCCTGCCAATTCATTCTTCCCAGGCGGACCTCCTTTCCGCTCCTTCGGGCCACCTCATCGGCGATCACTTCACGGTTGAAGCGAATAAAACCGAACATATTCATAAAGCTGGCCCCCCAGGCATCGTTGCTTCTGAAGCGGATATTCGAGTTGAGCCATTGTACCCCATCCCCATCCTCCAGGATCCGATACCAGAGCGATTGAAGACAGGGAGGATCGTAGACCTGGAGATCGTGGTTGGGCATCCAGGTAATCATTTGTGCCTGCCGGGTATAGGGCTGTTCCACCAGCTTATGGATGACATGTTCTATCTGGTCCACCTGAAAGCCCACATCCCTTCTCTCCGCTTTGCCGTTTTCGGTGACGGATTCCTTCCAGGATCCGTAGCGTTGCAGCCTGCCGTGGTAGGTGTATTCCCAGCGTGTATCGCCCGGATCGTTCATGTTTTTGACCCAGTGGTCCTTAAATCCCTTCAATTCCATCACATACTCTTTCAGATCCTCGATCCCCCCCGGAAAAGCCTGGTGGATCATGGGATCGCGTTCGGGTTCCAGGACCGTGGCATTGAGGGTGCAGTCGAGGCTGAGCGGATCACCGGGTTTGTCGTACTGGGTTTTAAACCGGGTTCCCTCCTTATATAGCTTCACAAGAGCGGCTTCATAGGTGACAGCCAGGGATTTCCCTGTCACATGCAGCACAGGAATGTTATTCATGGGCAAGGGTTTTACTTAAAGATATGGATCCCACCGGTGAAAGCCCAGTGATGTTAAAAGATTGTTCAATAATCGAAATGCGGACTAGCTGTTCTTCAGCTTCATGATCTCATGGTGGTGGGAAACCACCAGCTTTTCGTATTTCTCCCTGGCGCTTTTTCGGTATTCCTCAAACTCCTTCAGCGTGGTATCAAGTTCATTTTTGGTCTGACTGGTTACTACGTGAGAGCGTCTGAACAACACAAGCATAATGACTGCAAGCGCTGCCAGCCCCAGCACTATAAACCACATGACCGAGTTGTATAAGGCCTTATTCATGGCAATTCCAAAAATGGCAAGGCTGTTTTTGTTTTTGATGGCCTCATCACGCTCATTCTTGGTTCTGGCCAGGTCTGTATTCAAGGTTTCAATCTGAAAGCCCCTCTCGGCGAGCCGGCTGTTCAATTGTTCCACCAGCAGCTTCTGTTCCACCAGGGTATCGATGACATTTCCTTTCAATTTCAGAAAAATATCGTCCCGGATGGCCCTGAAATTATTATATACACGGGTGTTTTCGTGGACATATTCCAGCTGCGACTCCAGCAGGGCCGAATCAAGCACTGCAAGGGCACCGGACTGGGCCCGGGCCTGGGGATAGAAAGAACAAAATAAGGCTGTAAACAAAATGGCAGCAGCAAGTTGTCGGATGGACCTTCTCATGGCGGTAGTTTATCGTTCCACATAATAGTTACAGAACGAATGTATGAAATATATATGATGCATGTGAGAAAATTCTCCTTTCTTAAGCACGCAAAACACCGCAAGTGAGGGCATTGCGGGGTTCATAAAAAGGAGATTTGCTTACAGGTACTTTCGGAATTCCGAGGGAAGATCAAGGTATTTGCGATATCTTTCGGCGTCCGGGCCAAATGCTTCCACCTTTTTCTCGGTAATTTTGTAGGTACAGTGTTCACCGATGATGTTGGAAATATTGATTTCAAATTCTTTTCCCGAATCATCGCTCATATACATTTTCACCAGGTGGGGATTATCAGCTTTGTTCAGTTTAAAATGACAGACAGGACAATAGAATTTATAGTCCACCCCCTCCTTAAGCTCAAAATCGGGATGGGTTCTTTTGGTGTAACTTCCAAGTTCGGTATCAAGGAAGATAAGTCCCCTTTCATTGTTGGGCGATTTGGCAGATAAGACAAGGGAGCTGCCAATGCTCATCCTGCTTTTGCACTCCGGGCATGAATAATTGTTGGACATGACTATTGCGGGTTTTGGTTAATGAATTGGATGATCTGTGCAGCAGTATCTTTCACAGGCAATGATAGTTCATCCCCGAATTCCACACTCTGGGGCTGAATCCCCAGCACATAGGTGGGATAATGGAAAAAATCGCTCAGCTTGCCCAGAGAAATATTGTGGGTATTGAAGGTGAGGTCCTCCAAATGCTGAAGTTCAAGCAGGCGGTAAGTTCCGGGCTCGCTCCCCAGCTCCATGCAATCGACAATGACTATCTCTCCGGGGTCCATGGAGTTAATTTTGCCTATATAGTTTTCGATACTGACTTCTACGGTCAGTGTTAATATACCCGGTCTGGCAATGATTCCCTGGCTGATGATCACGCCCACACCATCGTCTCTTTTCAGCACATTGCCCACTCCCACAAAGAGCAGGCAAGAGGAATGTTTGATTAGCCGGGCCAGTTCATGCACTTCCGGCTAAATATATTGAATTAGGACAGATCGCATGCAGTTGGGACAGATGATGTTGAACATATCCTTTCTCTTAAGGCCATCTTTGATTTCCACTTCGGCATCCTCTTTTTCAGCCAGTTTCAGTTTTTCGTTCAACAGGTTCAGGTTGAGGGTGGAAGCAAAGGCTTTGGGACCCAGTTTGTCGTGCATGTATTTGATGTGCTCGTCGGTGGTGATGATGGCATGGCAATTCTTGCAAATCACCAGCTTCTTTTCCTGCTTCTCTACCACCTTGGCCCTGTCGAAGACTGCCAGATCAAAAATTTGATCCGAAAGCACCACCCCCTTGCCCGTGATGCAGTGTTGCTGGCACATTCCACAGAAGATGCATTTCCCGAAGTTCCTTGTGATTGTCCTCTGACCAGTGGTACGGTCATCTTCAATGGTTATGGCATTGGAAGGGCATACGTTGGCACAGGTTTCGCATCCCACGCAATGATTATCGTCCACTTCCGGTTTTCCCCTGTAGTTTTTAAAGGGGGTATGGGGTTTGTGGGGAAAGGAGGAGGTATAGGCTGGCGTGACCAGTGAAATGACCGCCTCTTTAAGCTCTCTGATCTTAGGATACTTCATTATAGCGCATCTTTATAGTCGTCCTTAACACTTTTGTCTCCCAGTTTAATGCCTGCATGATAGGCGCCCCTTACCAGCGCATGGGCAGCCACCGTTGCCCCGAAGAATAGCAAAGGGATGGCAATCAGCGCTTTGATGCCGGCTTCCATCAGACCAAAATGGAAAGCCACGCCCACCAGGATGCTGCAAGTACCCAGGGTGACGCACTTGGTGGCAGATTGCAAGCGGTTGTATACATCAGGAAGCCTGATCAATCCGATGCAGCCAAACAGGTTGAAAAGCACACCTACGGAGATGAATATTGTACTTACCATTTTATTCGTTTAATTTTTTACCGCTCAGGTATTTGGCGAGGGTTAGGGTTCCTATGAAACTGAGTATGATCCAGGCGATCCCGATATCGAGGATGAATGTACGCTGGGTCTCAATGGCCAGGATGGCACAGATGCCCACCACCAGTATCCCGAAAATATCAATGCCCACCATGCGATCTGCAATGGAAGGTCCGCGAATGACCCTGTATAAGCAAAAAACGGCCAGGGCCATCTGGATGTATAGTAGAATAGCAAGCATGTCCATCATTCAAAGATCTTTTTAATGTATTTTTCGAATTTTCCTGCAATTCTCCGGCTATAGACTTCCGGATCTTCCGATCTTACATAGATCCAGTGTACGAAGAGCACGTCATCGATGATGTCCACCGAAATGGTGCCCGGGGTCATGGTGATGGAATTGGCCAACATGGTTCTGGCAAAGTCTGATTTCAGTTCCAGGTGTACCTTGACAATTCCGGGCTTGATAGGCATGGCTGGATGCAATACCCGATAGGCCACGTCAAAGTTGGCCTTGATGCACTCCCAGGTAAAAATGACCAGGTAGACCAGCAGCCAGAAGTAGCGGACCGGTTGTATGAATTTTGCCACCTTGTGGAAAAAGTACTTGGTAAACAAGAGAGAGGTGACCAGGGCAGCCGCTCCGCCGGCGATCAGGTTGGGCACCGAAAGATCGAAGGTCAGAAGCAACCAGAATACAAAGGTCAGTAGGAACAGTGCCAGGTATCTCATATCAAATTCCAATAATTGTTGTTGAATAGAGTTCGGGTTGAATCAGTACATCAATGGCCGGGCGCAGCACAGTGTCGCTGACGGACGGAATGGCCAGCAGGCTCAATCCCACGCACAGGATGGCCAGAAATATCATGCTCAATGACATGGCCAAGGGAACTTCCTTAATTTTTTCCACAGCCTTACCGGCTTTGTTGAAGAAGGCAAAGCGCTGGAATTTCAGGAAGTAACCCAGGGTGATGATGCTCACCACCACAGCCAGGGTGGCCAGCAGGTAGAATCGCCCGTTGATGGCTGCCACGATGATGATGAGTTTGCTGAAGAAACCATTGAAGGGCGGGATTCCTGAGATGGACATGGACGCCATGAATGAGGTGGTGGAGGTCACCGGCATGGCCTTTGAGAGCCCTCCCATCTCTTTCAGGTTTCGGGTATCCAGCCTGTATTCCAGGGATCCGGCATTGAGGAACAGCAGTCCTTTGAAAACGGCATGGTTGATCATGTGGTAGATACCTCCGCCTATGGCCAGGATGGCAGCAGCTTCCTGGTCCCCTTTCATCAGGAGAAGAATACCCATTCCAAAGGCCATGACCACGTATCCAATCTGACTGATGCTGGAATAGGCCAGCAATCTTTTCACATCCCATTGCATGATGGCCAGCAACGATCCCACCACCATGGATATGGCTCCCAGCGAAGTCAAAACCAGGGCAATTTCATGGCTGAATACAAACAGATTGAAGAACAGGCGGATCAGCACATAGATGCCCACTGCTTTGATCAGGACCCCGGACAGCATGGCAGAAATGGGGGAAGGCGCTGAAGAGTGGGCGTCGGGCAGCCATGCATGAAAGGGGATGATGGCTGCTTTCAGGCCAAATCCTGCAATAAGCAATACCTGCACAAACACATAAAATGCCCGGCTATATCCTTCATCCAATACATTTCGCACATCGGCCAGGTTTAGTGTTTTGGATTTCCAGTAAATCAATCCGATGGCCAGCAGGATCAGCATAGAAGCAAGGCCCCCGAGCACCTGGTATTTGAAGGAGGCTTCCAATTCGGTTTTCCCTACGCCGAAAGCCACAAGCGCATAGGAAGCAATGACCGACACTTCCAGGAAGACAAACAAGTTGAAAAGATCGCCACTGAGCACCACCCCGTTCATTCCGGCCACAATCAGGCAAAACAGGGCGTAATAATTGGCCTCAGCGGTATATTTGGCCATATAGGACAGCGAGTAAAACAGGGCCACCAGTCCGATGAGGTTGATGATGCAAAGCATAAGCACTGAAAATCCGTCCAGCACCAGGAATATTCCCACAGGGAATCCGCCATCTGCGGTCCATCCACCCATGGCATAGGTGCGGGAAATACCTCCCAGACCGGTAAATTCAAAAACAGCCATAAGCAGGAGCGCCAGCAGGGTCAATGGTGCCAGGAACCTGTGAATTCCCCTGACCAGCTTACTGAGCAGGATGATCAGGAAGGCAACCAACAGGGGTATGGCAACGAACAGGGGAATCAGTGCATCCATCTCTTATCCTCTTAGGTTTTTAATTTCACGAATGTCAAAGGTCTTATACTTGCGGTAGAGCCTGATGGCAATGGCCATGAGCATGGCGGTGGTAGCCAGACCGATCACAATGGCGGTGAGCACCATGGCCTGGGGCAGTGGATCCACATATACCTGCGTTCCGGATCCGGGTTCGACAATGGGAGCCAGGCCCTGATCAATATAGCCGATCAGCACAAGAATCAGGAAAATGCTGAACTCCATGATAGAAAGCGATATGGCAATCTTGATCAGGTTTCTCCGGGTGATCACCCCATAGAGGCCCACCAGAAAAAGAACGAAACAAAGTACATAGACAATCATTTTGTGCTCTCCTCTTTAAAGATGACCAGGGCAAGGAATATGGTCAGGATGGCCCCGGCCACTTCGATGCCGATGAAAATATTGTAGAGGGGGATCACTCCTGCGCTCAGCAGCTCTCCAGGCTCCCCCTTGGGAAGGAAGTTGGTGAAGAATACCTTGAGTCCCAGCAACAGGGACATCACAGCCAGGATCACCACCATCAGGATGGCCAGACTCTCAGTAGCGGAGGAGCCCACCACCTCTTTCTTCAGATTCAGGGCACTGCTTCCAAAGGCCAGGATCAGCAGAATAAATGCTCCTGCAATGATGGCCCCGCCGGCAAATCCTCCTCCCGGGGTCAGGTGTCCATGCAGAATGATATATATCCCGTACATGAAAATGAGTCCCGCCACCAGTTGGCTGACCTTTTTGACAATTGTGGACATTCCTTCCATATCAGTCTGTTTTTTTTCCTTTCATTCTAAGCAGGGTAAGGGCTCCCAGCGCGGCAGTATAGAGGATGACGGCTTCTCCCAGTGTATCATAGGCCCTGAAGTCGAATAAAACACCCGTGACCAGGTTGATGCTGCCCGTGCTTTCCACGGCACCGGTTACATAGGGTTCTGCCATTCTGAGCGAATGCATTCCCAGGGGATCGAGACTTTCAATGGCATTCAGAAAAAAGTAGAACAAGCCGGCAAACACCACAAATCCCGCAATGGTGTTGAGCAATGATTTACGGTCGAAGGGCACTTCCAATTCCTTTCGGGTACTGTCCAGCACCACTGCCACCATGATCACCAGGGTAATGGTTTCAACCACAATCTGAACGATGGCCAGGTCCGGGGCTTTCAGCAATAAGAAGCAGATCACCAGTCCGTAGCCTACGATGCCCATGGCTACCACGGCCGAAAGGAGATCTTTTGCGTGTAAGGCATAGATCGCTCCGATGATCATAAATCCCAGTATGATGGAAATTGTTAATTCCATGTTTTGATCAGATTAGGTGATTAGCAACAACAAAAGGATCACAACACCTGCAAACACCCATAGCGCATAGTCGTGTAAAACTCCGGTATGTAAGCGGCTGAAAATGGCCCCAAGCCAGGAAATAAATTGCCTGCCCAGCTGGTAGAGATCAAACCATCCCTCTTTGGCTCTTTGAAACATGCGGCCCAACCAGGGGAATTCCTGCAGGCTCTTATAAAACTCCAGGGTGGAATAAGAAGTTTGGTCCTGGATCTTTTCCCCACCCACAAAACTATCGGAGGTGCGGAAATTTTTCGCATTGCCCAGCAGGTAAATCAACAGTCCCAGGACAATGGATACCAGGACCAGGATGCTTACTGTGCCTGAGGCCCAGGTCCCTGTAAATTCAAATGTACCTGTCACAGGCATGAATAAACGGGGAACCACCAGCTTGGTGGAAAATGCCCCAAACCCGATACAAATCAGGGCAAGGATCATCATGGGGACCCACATCAGGGCACCCACCTCTTTGATCTTGGAACCTGGTTTTAACTGGCGTCCCAGGAAAATGCCCCCCGTAAACTTGATGAAGCTGGCCAGGGTAAGGGCTGAGCCCAGGACTGCCAGTCCGAGCCACACCATCCAGAGCTGGTTGGAGATGCCGGAACCCTGACCGAAATCAATGATGCCCTGATATATCATCCATTTGGATGCAAAACCATTGAATGGCGGGATCCCCGAGATGGACAGGGCAAATACCAGGGTGGCAAAGAAAGTGAGGGGCATGGCCCTGGATAATCCGCCCAGATCTTCCATGTCCTCCTTGCCCGTTTGGTGCTTCACTGCACCGACTGAAAGAAATAAACCCCCTTTGTAAATGGCATTGTTGATCATGTGAAACAGGCCGGCTGCGACGCCCAACATGGACCCCAATCCGAATCCCACTACCATATAACCCACCTGGGAGACTGCGTGAAAGCCAAGCAATCGTTTGTAATTGTGTTGTACCAGGGCCATCAAAACCGCGGTAATGATGGTCACAACCCCGATGCTCAGCAACACAAATCTCATCCAATCACTCATCACAAAAAGCTGGGTGGTGATCCTGGCCAGGAAATAAATGCCCAGGAGCTTGTCCAGAGAGGCGGGAAGGAAGGCCGAGGAAGTGGCAGGGGCTGTCTCGGCATAATCGGGCACCCAGGTGTGAAAAGGGAAGGCTCCTGCCTTGGTGAAGCTCCCCACCAGCAGGGAGAGGCAGGCCACGGTCCGGACCAGATCGCTGGTTGGAAGCGTTATCTCATTCATATTCAGGGTCCCGGTGACCCTCCAGAGAATGGCAATCCCCAGGATCATGATCCCGTCTGAGGCTCCGATCAACACCAGGGTCTTCTTGGCCGCTGCACTGCTTCTTTCATCTTTTCCGTGCACCAGCTGGTAGAGCGAAATTCCCAGGATCCCCCAGCAGATCAGGAATAGCAGCAGGTTGTTGGCCAGTACGGCACCAAAGGAAAATCCCAGGGTAATCAGGAACCAGGCATGGAAATTCCGCATGCCCGCTGCCCCTTTGTAACCCAGAGAATAGATCACAACCACCAGGGAAATAAAACCCATAAAAAGGAGGATGAGCCTGCTTAATCCATCCAGGGAGAAGGAACAGTATTTATCTGTTAGGGTCCAGTAATCAGGGGAGAATACCAGGTCTTCTGATCCGAACAGGCTCAGGGCCAGATATCCCGTGAAAAGAACCACACCCATGGCAATGAAGGCTTTAATCACTCTCAGTGCGGACGGCAGCAGGAACAACAGGATGCCCATTAATACGGGAACGGCAATGATTTGTATGGCCTGGGTCATGATCATGGTTTATTCTTGTTGAAGCAATTTGTTGGTTAGCTCGGCAGACTGCTTGATGATCTCCCGGGCATTCATGAGCCGTTTGCCCGAAGCCCGGTCCAGAGCCACTGCGAGCCTTTCGGTGCAGCAATAACAGGGGTCCACGGCTGCCAGGGAGATGGTGGCATCAGAAATGCTCTGACCCACGCAGGACTTCTTGAAGGTGGCAATGTTGGTGTAGCTTGGGGCCCTGATTTTGTGGCGGGCCGGAGAATTGGAACCATCTGATACCACAAAATGATAGACTTCCCCCCTGGGGGCCTCTGCATGCCCCGTTCCATATCCTTCGGGGATGTGTTTCACTTTCACTTCCACCTGGCCTTCTTTCTCCTTTTTTAATCCGGTCAGGCATTGTTCAATGATGGCAATGGATTCATACATCTCCAGCAAACGCACCTCTGCCTTGGCAAATACATCGCCGGCCTGTGCAGTGATGACTTTCCAGTTCACCAGCGGATAGGCAGCATAAGGGTCGTCGCGCCTCACATCGATGTCTACCCCCGATGCCCGGGCGGTGGGTCCCACGGCGGCAAAATCCAGTATGTCCTGCGGGGTCAGGATCCCCACCCCTTTGGTACGGGCATGGATCACGGGATCGTCCATGACAGCACCCACCAGCATGTCTGTTTTTTTCTTCACCAGTGCCAGCACCTTTTCGATGGCCGGCACCATCTGGTTTTCGATATCCCTTCTGACCCCGCCCACCTTAAACATGGCATAGCTGTTCCGGTTACCGGTGATCATCTCGAACAGATCCAGGACCGGTTCGCGGTATTTCCAGGCCCACATAAAGACGGTGTTGTAACCCAGGAAATGTCCGGCAAGACCTACCCAGAGCAGGTGGCTGTGGATGCGCTCCAGTTCCCCGATGATGGAGCGTATGTACTTGGCACGATCAGGAATCTCCACTCCTGCGATTTCTTCCACGCTGTTCGCAAAAGCGAAGGGATGGGAGGTAGAGCAGATCCCACAGATCCTTTCCACCAGGAAAAAAACTTCTTCGTAACTTTTCTTCTCGGCCAGTTTCTCAATGCCGCGGTGGTTATAGCCCGTCTCCCATTTAACATCCTTGACAATCTCGCCGTCGCAATAAAGTTTGAATAGCTCGGGCTCCTCCTGTAAAGGATGGTAGGGCCCTACGGGTATCAATGTTTGCTTGCTCATGTTTTGGCCTCCCCGTTTGATTTGAATGTCTTTCTGTAGGGATATTCTCCCAGGGCCCAGTTTCCGTCTGAGAGCAACTGTTCCAGGTTGGGATGATTCAAAAAGTCTATACCGAAGAGTTCATGCATTTCTCTTTCAATCCAATTGGTGGCTGAGAACAGGTTTGAGAGGGATTCAACCTCCGGCTTGGCCTGATCGAGGGTCACATGCAGATTCAGGATCAGTCCGGTTTTATCGTAGGAGAAATGGTAGAAGATCTCAAATCCCCTTTTGGTGTGAAGGGCCGAAGCTATGATAAACCTGAAGCCAAGTTGTTTATACAGGTGTTCAGCCATGGCAACCAGGGCGGAAGGTTGGATGAACAAGGTGACCCGGCGTTCATTCCTCGACTCTGAATCCAGTATTTCTTTGGAGAAGGTCTTTTTTAGTTCTTCAAGCATCATGGCCCTTAGTTTTTACCCATTAGTTTGACAACTCCGGCCAGTATGGCCTCCGGTTTGGGGGGACACCCCGGGATGTAAGCATCCACCGGGATGATTTGGTCCACCGGTCCGGCAAAAGTATCTCCTTCCGCAAAAATGCCCCCCGTGCAACCACAGGCACCAATGGCCACCACCAGCACAGGTTTTGGGGCCTGCTCATAGATTTCAAGGAGGCGGGGTTTGTCCTTCTTGTTGATGGAGCCATTGACCAGCAAGACATCGGCATGCCTGACACTGCCCACCAGCAGCATACCGAAGCGTTCCACATCATACCTGGGTGTCAGGCAATCCAGGATCTCAATATCACAGTTGTTGCATGAGGCGCCTCCAAAGTGAAACAACCACAATGATTTCTTGAAACAGAAGCTTTTAAATCCCACGTTCTTTTTTTTATAAACCAAAGATTGCCAGAACAATAGCAATAATCACCAATAGATTCATCCAGACAAAGAAGAAGCGAATCGCCTGCTTGATCTTGATCCTCGGATTGGTATTCCGAATGAGGGTCAGCAGCAGCACCACGGCCACCAGCTTGAGCACCGCCCAGAGTATGCCAATGCCTTCCAGCCGGGTCCCGTTCATGAGCAGGGCCACCACAAAGGCAGGCAGCACAAAAAAGAGGATGTACTTTGATAGTTTGATCATGGCATAGGGAGTGCCGGAGTATTCAATGAATATGCCGTCGCTGATCTCAGTTTCCGCTTCGGGCATGTCGAAGGGTACCAGGGCGAGTTTTGCCTGCAGGCAGAAAATGGCCACCAAAAACAGCAGCACCCCGGATATGCTTCCAATGAAGGGAGTGCCGTTATGTTGCGTTTGAATGATCTGGTACAGATCAATGCTCTGGTCAGACTTGATGATGATGCCCACCAGCACCAGCAGAAAGGTCAGTTCATAACTCAGTATGAGTTTCATTTCCCGGGATCCTCCTATGGCCGCCAGGGGGTTTCCTGAGGAAAGGGCCCCGATGACATAGGTCAGTGAAGGAATGGTGAGCAGGTAGAAAATCACAATCAGATCCCCATGAAATCCCGTGGTGATGTTCAGCAGGGGCAGCAGGATAAAAACCCCGGCCATGGTGGCACCAAACACAGCAAATACCGGAGCAGCCAGGAACAAACCCTTGGCCCCCCTTGCCGGCAGGATGGTCTCCTTCACCAGCAAAAGTTTAAAGAAATCATAAAAGGGCTGAAGAACTGGAGGCCCTTTGCGAAACTGCACCCCGGCTGTGATTTTCCGGTCGAACCAGGAAAGCAGTCCCCCTATCACAGCCATGAACAGAAAACCGGGGTATACAAGGAAATAGAAAAGGCTTGTTCCCATAAGAGTATATTTACATGTGATCAGTATTCCATGTGCGTTCCCGCACCAGGATATGCTCATTCAATTGGTAGATATGTTGTTCCGGGTCCTCCTCCATGTCTACCCGGGAGACAGCTCCTTCGGGGGAAGACCGGATCCAGAGATCCAGTTCCTTCTCATCCGACAGGTCGTAGTAATTCTCCTTGTTGCGGTGGTATTCAAAGAAATCGTTCATCATGGTCCCGAAGGGACAAATGACAACACAGGATTTGCAACCAATGCAAAGGTTTGTGGAGCGGGAAATGAATCCCTCTTCATCTTTCTCCAGGGCCTCGGCCGGGCAAACAGCGATGCAGGGGGCATCGGAGCACCTGCGGCAGGAAAAGCGGAATACGGCCTGCTCGCGGATGCTTTTTAAGCCCCGGGCGTCAATGGAGAATCCACAGAACCCTTCCGGGGGACTTTGATCGCTGCTTGTGCCCTCAATGGATCTGAGTTTCTCCAGGTCGATCAGGATCTTTTGTGCCATGTCAGTTCCAGATATGGGGTTGATCTTTGATTTCGGTGTAGGTAAAGACCGGTCCGTCTTTGCAAACCAGGTACTGACCCATCATGCAGTGCCCGCATTTTCCAAGGCCACAGGACATATTTTTCTCCATGGACAGGTAAATATCTTCTTCCGGGTATCCCATTTCCAGCAACTTCATGGTTCCGAATTTCATCATGATGGGGGGACCGCATACCACGGCTACCGAGTTAGGGATGTCCATGTTTACATCGTCAAGCAAAACGGTGACCACCCCTACCCGCTCGGTCCAATTGGAATCTGCCTGGTCCACGCTCCGGAGCACCTCAAACTTGGGAGTACCCCGCAATTCCTGGATATAGGGTTTATAGATACAATCTTCGGGGGTTTTGGAACCGTAACAGAGGGTCACCTTTCTCAGTTTATCGGAGATCGCGATCAGGTTAAACAGCAGGGAACGGATGGGGGCAAATCCACAACCTCCTCCCAGGATCAGCACCTCCTTGTCATGGAATCTTTCTACAGGATATCCACGTCCGAATGGCCCCCTGATTCCCATCACATCTCCCGGCTTCATGGTGTGCATATGATCGGTGACATAGCCGGTTTTCATGACGGTGACCTCAAGCTTATCTTTCTGCAGCGGGGAGGACGAGGGCGTAAATGGCGCTTCTCCCAGGCCGTCGATGGTGACCTCGATGAATTGTCCGGTGGCAAAAGAGAATTCTTTTTCCGGCACCAGGACAAATGTTTTGATCAGCGGCGATTCATCGATCACCTTGGTCAGCTCACATTTCAGGGGTTTGTAAAAATTTCCGTTTATTCCCATGTCGGCTCAGTTTGACAACTCCATGATGAGTTCATTCTTATTGATCTGTCCAATGCAGGTCTCGATACAACGGCCACAACCGGTACAAGCGTTCAAATGGTAGTTTCCGGGCTTCCAGACATATTTGCACAGGTAGCGGTTCCTGAACCGCTCAGAAAGCGGCCCCAGGGCATCCTCACCTCCTGCTACGCGCTCAAAACCAGGATACTGGCAGGTGTCGAGCTGCCTGATTTTTTGAAATCCCGGCTTATCGATCAGCAAGAAGCAGGAACAGGAAGGACAAATGGCGCTGCAGGCTCCACAGGATACACAATCCCTGGCGTACTTCTTCCAGACCTCTTCCCCATTGGCTCTGATGAGCTTGCCGGTTTCCTCGGTATCCGGGAGTCCCTCATTCTGCCTGGCCAGTAACTTCACCACTTCCTGATGCTTGTTTTTCAGAAGCTCCATGAGCTGCTTCCCGGGATCAACAGTGACCGTCATGCCCAGCTTTTCAATGAATGATTCTCCCTTCTCATTGAATGTGGTGAGAATCACCTGATCTTCTATCAGGGCTACAGATAGATCTGAGTGTTCATTGCCTTTGGGATCAATGCCATAGCTGGTGCAGTGACAATGCTCCTGAATGCTGAAACAGTCGGAAGTGATGATGGTCGTCCTCTCTCTTCGCTCACCATATGCAGGGTCGTAATAATCCTGGTCCAGATAGATCTGGTCCAGCAAGGCCAGGGCCATCACATCGCAATTCGGAGCCCCAAGGATCACCACCGGGCGGCTGTTTTGGTGGAGGGTGGTCACGTTTTCCTTGATTGGGAGAAAGAATTTTTTTAAGGGGGTAACCGGTTTGGGTTTGTTGTATACGATCCCAGAAACTGTTTCGGAACTCAACAGGGCATAGTCACAACTGAACTCATTTTCCACCGGGGCATAAAAATTCCAAGACGAAAGGAGCTCTTGGATCCTCTCATCCCATTCGCGCTTGGGGATTGTGATCCTCTTCATTATATGTGAAAAATATAACCATAAAAATATATTCAGTCCGAATATCAGTCAACCCGGAATCCCTGGACATATGCTGTGAAACATGTAACACTAGACGCTAAATCATTATAGTACAATACTATAGGTAAATTTGATTTTTAATAATTTTTTCTGATATTGTGTGAAATATGCGCCTAAGAAAAAGAATAATGTGAAAAAAAATACAAAATGCCCATTGAGGAAGAGCCTGAGAAGGATCCTTCTGTATCGCGGCAGCCTGCTTAGACTGCAGGCCCTGGGGGTAAAAAGGGTATATTCCTATACCCTGGGAAAGGAAACCGGAATCTCGGCCGAGCAGGTGAGAAAGGATTTTTCGGAATACCGGATCAAGGGGAACCAGCGGGGCGGATATCTCGTGGATCAGCTGATCACTGAAATGGAAGGAATTTTTTACAGGAATGGCAGCCAGAATATCATTGTGATGGGCCGGGGAAACATCGGATCCTCACTGGCCAATTACAGCAATTTCAGCCAACGCATGATCAATATAGTGGCCACCTTCGATATTGATCCTTCCAAACAACGCATACGGTCTGATATCCCGGTGTACACCATGGAGCGCCTGAAGGAAGTCATCGACAGGTTTTCGGTCCGGACTGCGATTCTGGCAGTTCCGGATCTGGCAGCCCAGTCGGTTTGTGACAAGCTGTTGGAATATGGGGTGGAAGGGATCATCAACTTTGCCCCGGTGATCCTAAAAGTCCCGGAGTATATCGTTGTAAATAATGTCAACCTGAGCGATGAGATTGAGAGTGTGATCTATTGTGTATCCCACGTATAAGGGGGATATTTGCTCAGGAAGGTGACCTCAGACTAAAAGCCCTGGCCGGATTTTTCACCAGCAAGAGGTCGATCTCCCCGGTTGTAAAACCATGTGAGATCAGTGCAGGGACCAGATCTGTGAAGATCCCGGTAAATCCCCTGAATGATCCCCCATCCTTTTCTTCCGGTTTGTACCATCCTGCATCGTGAGAGATCAATACCCGATCAAGCAGGTTGGCGTCTTTCAGGGCGGTTAATCTGTTTGCGTACCACTCCACATCCTGATCAGATCCCGGCTCCCGATTGACATTGACATTGTCCAGGGAGATCCAGGTTCCCAGTCGGGCCGCTTTGATATTGCCTTCCAGGCTTCCCCCCTGGGCATGAACCCAGATAAAGGCTGAAGGATCGACACCCCGGGATTGAAGTACTGAGATCTGTGCAAATGCCGGAGCATCCGGACCCGTATGGGAGGCAATGACCAGGCCGGTTCGCTGGTGGGTCATGGCCGCTGCAGTGATGATTTTTTGATGTGCTTCCGAGAGGCTGGAATCTCTGTCCACCGCGATTTTAATAAATCCGGGCCTCACGCCACTTCCTTCGATCCCCTCTTCAAACTCCTCCACCCAGATTCGGGAAATTTCCTCGGCATCCATTTGATGAAAATGAGCGGGGACGAATAGGTTCTGATGTGCACCGTAATACCCTGTATTGGTGACCAGGTGCATGCCGGTTTCTTCTGATAGCGCCCTCAGGAGCCATGGATCCCTGCCCAGATAGGCCGGAGTGCACTCCACCAGGGTGGAGACCTTGTGCTTCTGGATTTCGGTCAGGAAGGGCAGGACCTTGGCCATCACTTCCTGCCTGTCCCACCTGTGGTAGCCAGAGCTGTCAGCCCCGATGAAGTCCACCAGCACATGTTCATGACTCAGGGTGATGCCCATCTCCGAGGCAGGAATGAGCCCCTGTACGGTCATGATGTGGCTATCGGTTTTCTGCTGACATCCTGCCAGCAGGAAGGCTGAAAGGATGATGCCTGGAAGAATGCTGTTTTTCATGATATAAATATACAAACTAAGTCCATACCCAGACGGGCATGGTGGCAAGGCCTCCGTAGACCACCACATCGAAAACAGCATGGGCCGTCATGGCAGGGAGGGTGCTTTGTGAAAACTCACGCAAGGTGCCGAAAAGGAGTCCCCCCACAAAGGTCCAGATTACCAGGAAGAAAAAATCAAACTGAAGGGAAACCGAAAGGGTCAGGATGACAAGCAGTTTATAGGAGGTGTGGACCGCGGAGGCATATACCACGGAAAAATATCGGCCAATGGGACGAAGGTGGCCCTGGATATAGCCTCTGAAAATCAGCTCTTCAAAGGCTCCAACCAATGGGGCCACCAGGGCCACCAGGGTGATCCGGACAGGGAACAGAGAAATATCAAAGGTGTTCCTGGTGAGCATGCCCAGAAGAGTCCCGATGGGGATGGCAAGGAGGCAAAATAGCAACACTTTCCGGGTGAAACGGTCCAGGGCAAAAGCCTCAGCGATTGCCTGTCCCCTGATGGAGTAGGCGATGGCGGCTCCCGTCATCGTGATTCCTGCGATGGCCAGTAATAAACGAGGAAAGGCCTGGTGTATGAATGCCGCAAAAATCAGAATGCCCAGAACGGTCAGGGAAACGATCCTGATTCTGTGGGGATTCTTCCTTATTCTTGCGGTGAGTGAACCAGATCCTTTTGACACCCGTTTAGGCTTTTCGTCGTGTGGCCATGCGGAAGAGAAAGATCAGGGGAAGCAGGAGCAGTAGCCACCCTGACCCCAGGCACAGTCCGCTGCCGGGCACCACTTGGGTGGAGGGAAGTGAAGCCCGCAACTCATTGATCCAAATCGAATTATCCATAAACAACTCATCTGTTAGTATAAGCAATTCAAGTTGGGTCAGAGAATCCAGTCCCGTGAGCTGTTCCTGATCCAGTTGAAGGGCAAGAATCCTCAGATCTTCCAGCTCCTGAAGGGGGAGGAGGTCTTCGATTCCCGAACAATCGATGGCTTCGAGCACTTCAACACTTGGCAGGCCAAGGCACAGCCTCTCGAATTCCTGGTGTGTGATGCTTTCTGGAAGGGAAATCCATCGAAGCGATTCAGGATTCTCGGGCAACGTCACACGGGTGATTTTGTCACAGGCGGTAAGACCCAGGCGGCATAGCTTCGGGAGATCTTTAATTTGATCTATGTGGTAGAGGGTATCGCAGGAGATCAGGTTCAGGCTTTGCAGGGTTTCAGGAAACTCAATGTTCTCTAAGGAGCTTAGCTCCGATTCAGCCAGTGTGAGGTTGCGCAACATTCTTAAAGTAGAAAGCGGCAGTATTTCTCCCGGCAGAGGTTCCCACCCGGAGATAATCAGTGATTCCAGATCCCCGCAGCAAGCCACTGTCTTCGACAGGGAAGGGATTCGGTCTTCAATCCAAAGAAGTTCCAGACCCTCAAGATTTGTTTCGCCACCTGGTTCGGGAAATAGGCTGGAATTATGAAGAACCAGGAACTCCGGGCGACAGAGAACAAGCAGTTCATTCAGGTCAGGGAAAGGGGATCCGTTTTCCAACACCAATCCCAGGCCCTGAAGGTGGGATTCATGCTCCTGCAGAATGGGTAGGACCTCTTCTGCCAGGGAACCGTTTACATTGAGGGTGGATAGCCGGGCCATTTCCGGTTCTGTGAGAAGGGAAAATGCCTCCAGGGAAGAGGGTTCCGATAGCTCCATATAGTTTAATTCCCCGTTGAGGTATACCGAAAGAGCCCCCAGGGTATCGAAGGTAAGTTCCAGATTTGTACCATCTTTTGAATTGTACCTGTAGTAAAAGTCCAGGTCATCCAGCATCATATAAAGAAGGTCCCCGTCCGAAGCAGCCAAAGTGAGCTTCTTTTCCTCTTCAAATTCAGGGCTGGAACCAAACCAGCCGTAGGAGGTGCTTACGTTGGAGGCCCAGGAGGCGCCATCAATATGGAGAATATCGATCCTGGGACCGTCAGCCGGGCTGCAACCGGTGAAGATTCCCAGGAGGATCATATAAAATGGAAGCAAAAAACAGGCAGGTTTCTTCATGATCAGTTGGTTTGGAAAACTGATCATACAAGTTATGACTCTTTGCGCGCGAAATCAAATCCTATTCGTATTTCAGGGTATCGGCCGGATTCATCCGGGAGGCCCTGAAAGCATGTATGGTGGTGATCAGTACGGTAATGAATATGGTAACCAGGGCGGATACCAGGAAGAGGTACCACTGGACATCGATGTGGCTGCTGAAATTTTCCAGCCAGCGGCTGATCCCAAACCAGGCAATGGGCCAGCTGATCAGATTGGCAATCATGATCAAACCTAGAAATTCCTTGGAAAGCATGGTATTCACATGGGAGATGGTGGCACCATGCACCCTTCGCACACTGATTTCTTTGGTCTTGCGTTCCACCATGAAGCTGGTCAGGCCGATCAGACCCAGGCAGGCGATGATGATGGCCAGGAAGGTCAATATGATGGAAAGCTTAGAAAAACTGCTCTCGTCTGTGTAAAGTGCATTAAGCTCTTCATCCAGGAAGGAGTATTCAAAGGGACGGGTGGGGGCAAAATCGTTCCAGACCTCCTCCATGTATTTTAATACCCCTGCATAGTCATCTGTATTTGCTTTCACGGCCATGTAGCGGGTCAGGAACGCAGCTCCGCGCGGATTCTGCACCATATCCAGGACAAAATTGCCTGCAGGCTTATGCAGAGAAAGGGCATTAAAATCACTGAACACCCCGATCACCCTTTCGTTACCGTCCGAACGGATGGCTTTGCCAATGGCTTCTTCGTTGGTCCATCCCAGGTGCTTGGCCATGCTTTCATTGATCATGATGGCCTCGGAGGTGTCTGAAGGAAAATCCCGGGAGAAGGCCCTGCCCTCTACCACGGGGATATTGAATGTTTCGATGAAGTCATGCCTGACCATGAAGGCCGGGTACCAAAAGGGTTGATCGTCGAACATGCCTTCAATCACAAAGGAGCGGGTATTGTGGTTGGCTCCCAGAATGTCTTCCATCCCGGTAACCGAAATGATGTCTTCATGTTTCTTCAATTCCTCCGCAAAAGCATCGAATCGGAGACCCAGGTTAAACTTGGTGGGCAAGAGGATGACCTGGTCACGGTCGAAACCCAGGTCAGCTTTTCTCAGGTAGTTGAGCTGGGAAAAGGCTGTGATGGTGCCAATGATCAGTGCCACTGAAATCAGAAACTGCACCACGACCAGGACCTTTCTTGCCAGGCCCCTGCCGGCGCCCCCGGTGAGGCTGTCCTTCAGGTGGGAGGTGTCGAGCCGTGAGAGAAAAAAAGCAGGATAGGATCCGGAGAGCAGGCCCACCACCAATAACAGCACCAGTCCCACGGAAAGACTGAGCGGCCTGATCACGATCCCCGTATCGATCGACTTGCCAGTGAAGTTGTTAAAGGAGGGAAGCAGTATCTCCACCAGGATGGCTGCCAGAAGCAGGGCGAAAAAGGTGATGATCAAGGATTCTCCCAAAAACTGGGTCCTGAGCTGAGACCTTCTGGCTCCTGCCACCTTCTTCATGCCGATCTCCCTGCCCCGACCGGCTGAACTGGCAGTGGCCAGGTTCATGAAATTGATGCAGGCCAGGACCAGGACAAAAATGCCAATGATGGCGAGGATCTTGATGTAGGAAAGCTTGCCATTGGGGTGCATTTCGTATTCGTGGTGCGAGTTGAGGTGTATATCCGTGAGCGCTTGCAGGTACAGGGTGATGTCCTGGTCCTGGAAATCCGCATACTGATTCAGGTAAAAGTCGGGCAGAACAGCCTCAAGCTGCTCCCTGCTTACATGATCGTGCAGCTCCACATAGGTCCAGCAGGGATTCCAGATCCAGGTCTGGGGCATTTGTCCGCCCTGCATGGCCCGGAAAGTAGACATGGAACCCAGGATGTCAATTTTAAAATGAGACTGGGGAGGCAGATCCTTCATAATGCCGGCTACTTCCACGGGAACCTGTTCCTCAAAGAACAGGGTTTTCCCCACGGCGGGTTCATCCCCAAAGTAGCGCTGGGCGGTGCTTTCCGAAAGCACTACCCTGTTGGGTTCGTTCAGGACTGTGAGTGGATCTCCTTCCAGAAGCGGAAAGTTGAACATCTGAAATACCGTTGAATCGGCCAGGTAAAACCACTCCTCGTTGTATTTGATGATATCCGTACTGTCCCCCCGGTATTCAAAAAGCATTTCTGAAATCTGGAAGTCAAAAAAGCGAACCATGTTTTTCACCATGTCGGGATAATCCTCGGCCAGGGCCGGACCAAAGGGGAAAGAAACTGTGGCAGCATCCTCATGGATATCATTGGAGTTGTAAAGGCGGTTCATGCGGTAGATCTGCGCATGGTTCTCATGGAAGCGATCATATTTTAATTCATCGCTCACATAGATCAGGATGAACAGGAAGCTGGAAATCCCTATGGCCAGTCCGATGATATTCAGCAAGGAATAATTGAAATGTTTCAGGATGTTCCTGATGGAAATGGTAAATAAATGTCGGAGCATGAAGCAGTTTTAAGATGAATATGGCATCCAAAAACATACAAAGGTCCTACCAATTTTGTTAAAAACCTAATTATAAACTAATTAGATATTCTGGATTGGGCGCGATCCTTTTGATCCAATGACCTGATCCGGACAGAGGTTGTCCGCATTCGCACAATTACGACAAATTTATTCAGTGGTGTATCCCAGGTATCCACCGGTGATACGGGTCAGTGCGGCCTGAGAACCGATCAGGTTATACACCGCCTGCAGCCGTTGAAAACTCACATTCAGGAAGATTAACTGAACATCCCGGTAGTTGAATGAATTGATCACACCGGTGCGGTATTTGTCTTCGGAAATGCTCAGGTTCAATTCGGCGGCTTCCAGATTTTCATTGGCCACATTCAGCAACTCACGGCGCACTTGGTGGAAGTCATGGAGGTTGAACAACTCGTTGGTCAGGGCATGCTCCATTTGCTGGATCTCGACCTGGGCTATTTCTTCATTGATCGTGGCAATTTCCACTCCCCTTCTGCGGACTCCGGCACTATAAATATCGAAGGAGAGACGCAGATTCCCATAGGGGGTAAGGCTGTTGGTGTTGAGAGTCTGTGTACCTCCCGAATAGGCCCAGGTCTGTCCGTAATCCATTCCGGCGCTCAGGGAAAGGGAAGGAGAGTAGGCAGATTTTTGCAGTGCCGTCTCATTCTCAGATAGCAGCAGGTTGGTATATTGGTTTTTCAGGGATTGGTTGTCGGCTTTCATTTTGGTCAGCAGATCGCCAAACACGTAGGCAGAAGTGTCCGCCTCAAAAGCTTCCGTGAACTCCCAGGTCTGGGACGGTTCCACCCCCATGATGAAGTTGAGGTTCCTTACCGAATTGCGGACCAGCATCTCCTGGTTCATGTGGAGGGCCTTGTCGGTGAGATAGGTGTTCTTTGCCTGCAACACATTGTAGGTGACCGATCCTCCCAGCGATTGTTTCTTGAGCTCGTACTGGTAACGATCGTTTGAAAGGTTCATTATAGTTTCCAGCACCTTAAGCTGCTCCTTCTGAAGCAGTACTTGATAGTAACCAAGGATGATGTCCTCAATGGTGGATTCCACCTGAAGGGCGAGCACACCGGAGCGGAGTTCCTCCAGGTTCTCCAGCCTGGACTTGGTTATATTGACCCTGAAACCGTCAAAAAGCACCCAGTTAAGACCCACACCGGCGGACAGCCGGTTGGTGTAGATGCCATCGTTCAGTTCATAGTTGTTGTTGTCCGAGGCATCGAAACCAATGGTGGGATAACGGCCCGCCGTTCCCCAGTTGTTGTTGATCTGTGCCACCTGCAGGTCCGCTTTGGATATGATCAATCCGTAGTTGTTTTCCAGTGCCTGTTCCAGCGCCCTGCTCAGGGTCAGTACCTGATCCTGTCCACGCACAGCGGAAAACAACAACAGGCTGATCCCTAAATAACTCAGTATTCTTTTTACGCTCATGATTGGTCTTCTTCAAGGGTGGGTTTGAATTTGCCCCGGTTTTTCTCAAATCTCCGTTTTCTGTTTTCCTGAATCATGGCCGTTTCCACCTCTTCACGGCTGGGTCGGACACCGGTCCAGAAATATTTCAGGAATACCCTGGCATCGTTCAGCAACATAATCAGCACCGGGAAGAAGATCAGGATAAAAAGGGTTCCAAGGGCCACTCCATAAGCCAGGCTGATGGCCATGGGGATCAGGAATTGTGCCTGCACGCTTTTCTCAAACAGCATCGGAAATAATCCGATGGTGGTGGTCAGAGAAGTAAGGATAATGGGCCTGAGCCTGATTTTGCCAGCCTCCTTGACTGCTTCCTTGACACTCCAGCCCTCCACCAACAATCCGTCGAATTTGGAATAAAACACTATGGCATCGTTGATAATCACCCCGGTAAGTGCCACAGCTCCCCAGAGGCTCATAATGGATAGGGGCTGCCCATGCAGGCCATGGCCCCAGGCTACCCCAAGCAGAGATATGGGGATCATCATGATGATGATAATGGCCTTGGGCACACTACGGAAATGCAGGACCAGGAGCATCAGGATTACAGCAAAGGCAATCAGATAGGAACTGCCTGCCTGACCCAATGCTTCCTGACTGTATCTCTGCTGGCCCTGATACACATAGCGGATTCCGGCAAACTGTGCCTCCAGCTCGGGCATGATTTCTTGTTCCACCTGTTCCAGGATGTCAGGCACAGAGGCCAGGGGATCGACTGTTTCAGCCTCCACCCGGATCTCGCGTGAACCGTTAAACCGGTTGATGGCCACAGGTCCCCGTTCCATGTGGTAATCTGCCAGTTCCGACAGGGGAAAAGTTCCCTGGGGAGTCTTGATCTTCATTTTTTCCATCTGCCCCAGGGTGGTCCTGTCAGATTTGGGATAGCGCACCCAGATCCTGAGCTCGTCACGCCCGACCTGGAGCCGTTGCGCCTGTGCCCCGTAAAAACCCTGACGGACCTGGGAGGCGATGGTAGCTTCGTCAAGGCCCAGGAAGTAAGCCCTGGGTTTCAAATCGAGCCTGATCTCCTGCTTGCCCAGGGCAATGTTTTCATTCACATCCTTCAACTGGGGCATTTCATTGAGGCGGGCGATCATATATTCTTTGGCTTCTTCCAGCTCTTCAAGATTCTTGGACATCAGACCTATGGACACCGGTGAACCCCATCGGTTGAAACCCCCTACAGTGAACTTACTGGCTTCGGGTACCCTCCCGATTTTCCGGCTTACCCGGGTAGATATGTCCCGGCCCGAAATGTCCAGGCCTTCCAGGTCCACAGGATAGACGTTGATGCTCCCTGCATGGGCTCCACGCTCCTGTCCGTTGAATGACGATCCCAGCCTCTTGCTGGTGCGTTCGATGATGGGCTCGTCCAATCCCAGTTCCTCGGTGATCTCGTCACTGACTTCCCAGATGGATTTTTCTAATCTGTCGAGGTATTCAAGTGTTTGTCTCTCCCCGTCTCCTGGTGTAAAGGCGATATTCAGGGTAAACTGATCGAAATCCACCGAAGGAAAGAACGTATTGCGGATATGCCCTCCCATAAACAGTCCCATGGTAATCAGTACCAGTGCCACGGGGAAGGTCGAAGCAATATAACGCCATTTGACCAGCCAGTCCAGGGCATAATGATATACCCGGTCGCGCAACCAGACGATAAAGCCATCGAAATACTTGGCCAGTCCGCGTTTTTTGGCCTCCAGTTTTTTCCGGTTAAGCACCCAGTCGCTTCCCAGGTGCGCAGGCAAAATCAGAAAAGCCTCGAAAAGGGAAAATCCCAGTGAAGCAATGACGACCACTGCCACGTGCAGCATCATTTCCATGCGTGTGCCGGCCAGGAAAAGCAGGGGGGAGAAGGCCACAATGGTGGTGGTTACCGAGGTCAGCACCGCCGGCAATACTTCCATGGTGCCGTCCACCGCTGCATGCATGGGCCCCTTGCCCCTTTCAAAATGCAGGTATATGTTTTCAGCAATCACAATGCCATCGTCTACCAGGATCCCAATCACCAGGATCATCCCGAAAAGCGATTGCAGGTTGATGGTAATTCCGACAAAACTGGCTACGATAAACATGCCCAGGAAGGAAATGGGAATGCCGATGGATACCCAGAGCGAGAGGCGAAAACTGAGAAACATCGAAAGGGCAATAATCACCAGGATGAATCCCATGAGCCCGTTTCGTCTGAGCAGTTGCAACCTGCTTTGAAGAATGTCCAGAAAAGCCCTGGAAACGATCAGTTCCACGCCCAGGTTTCTTTCATTGAATTCCTTGATGTAATTCCGGGCGTATTCGGTAATCTCGTCCAGGTCCTCCTCGGGCAGTTTTTGCACATTGATCGAAACAGAAGGTTTCCCATTGGTCCATTGCCGGTTGGGTGAGTCGGCAAACTTTACTTTGACCTCCGCCACATCCATTATGCGAACATAGCTTCCATCGGTCTGACCCCGCAATACAATGTTTCCGATCTTATCGGGATTGGCACTTCTGGATCGAAGCCTGATCAGGAACTCTTCCTCCTCTGATTTGATCTCGCCGCCAGAAATATCCCGGTTATTGTTCTGGATGGAACGCACAATCTCATCGAAGGTAATGTTGTAGCGCAATAGCTCCTCTTCCTGGATTTCCACGGAGATCTCAGGACTGGGGAAGCCTGAAACGGATATCTGGCTCATCACCCCTGAATGGAAAAAGTCTTCTTCCACCCTTTGGGCATGCTCCTTCAGGGTCATCAGGTCCATATCCTGACCGTCCACCGGAACCAATTCCATCATAATGGCTCCTGCCCTGGAGCGGCGTTTGGAGACGATGGGTCGTTCTGCCGCAGAAGGAAGAGAAGAGATCCCATCCACTGCATTTTTCACTTCCTGAAGCACCTCGTTTATGGGATACTCCCCGGTGGTCTCAATCGATACCGAGGCGGAATTTTCCACTGAGGTAGAGTTTATCTCCTTGATCCCGATCAGGCCCCTGACCGCTTCTTCAATTCTTGAAGTAACACCTTCCTCCATCTCAACAGGGGAAGCACCGGGATAGAATACGGATACCGTAATAAACCGGCTTTCCGTTTCCGGGAAAAATGCCTTCTTCATGTTGACCATGCTGTAAACTCCCGCAAGGACTGCAATAGCTATGATGATGTTGGCATATACCGGGTACTCAACAAATCTCTCAATAATCTTCCTCATGGTCCGGATGTATTAGCTTCTGGCCTTTGTTTCATTTAGCGTTGAATCCTGGTTTTGTCCCATGGCTCCCTGTCCGGGTCCACGGCCTCCAGGCCCCTGTCTGTTCTGCTCCGGATCCTCTTTATCGGTTTGTACAAGGGTGCCTTCAGATACATTGATCAGCTGCTGCACCACCAGGGTGTCCCCTTCAGGAATCCCCTTGAAAATCAGGGTGCGTTCATTGACCTTGATCACATCAATTCTTTCTTTGGCCAGGCGTCCCTGTCGCACCACAAAAACTTCATTGGAATTGAATACAGAGTTTCTGGGGATCTCCATCACCCCATCAATGGGCCGAACCGGGAAGATGGCTGTCAGGTACTCCCCTGCAAGCAATGTCTGTTTGCTATTGGATTTGATGCGGATGAAAATAGACTGGCTCTGGGTGTTTTCATCCACAAATTGCCCTTTCCGGATCACGGTGCCCTCCCAGGTCAGTGAACGGGCCTCGGATACCACCTGGACCGGATCACCCAGATTGATCCAGGCTGCATCTGCCCGGATCACCGGGACCTCCATTTCCAGTTGGTCGGTCTGAATGGCCCGGGCCACCCTGCCCCCTGCATTGGTATAGGCACCCAGTTCCATATACACCTCGGTATAGGTACCATTGAAGGGAGCCTTGACTGTACGGCGTTCCAGCTGAAGTTCATCGCGCTTGATATTGTAGTATTCGCTGATCACATTTCTGCTGGCCAGGAATATTTTCAGTTTATCGTCCTGGATATCAGGCATGGGCGGGAGCGCTTCATCCACATTGATGGAGGAAAAGAAAGCTGTAAATCCTTCTTCTGCTTCAGGAAAATCGATCACCAGATCGGGGATGATGCTGGCCAGTGTATTCTGGTATTGGCTTTTTCGCGCCTTGAGCGACAGGTTGGCTTCATCGGGGTAAATCACAAAGAGTTGATCACCTTTGGAGAAACTGGCCCCTTTTTTCAGCATTATCTCTCCAGCTTCAATTCTTCCTGAGGCTTCAGCCACTATATCAATTTCAGCGATGGAACTCAGCCTTCCCCTTTCTGATACGGCTGCACTTATGCGGCTGTATTTTACAGGCTCGACCCTCACAAAGCGGCGCGCCTCAATGGTCTGGCGAACCGGGGGAGCATCCCTCTGGGCAATCAGGAAGCGCATTAATCCATAAGCTACCAGCAGGATCAACAACATGCTGCCGACGATGACAATTCTCCTGTCTATTTTTCTCATTTTCTGTGTTTAATAGTCAATATTTAGCGCGAAGAATAGGAGTTAGACAATCAAGGACCTTAAAAGTTTAATACGAGCAGGGAATGGCTCCGTTTTTTATCTTTATGTCATGAGAATCCGACTAGCACAACCCTCCGACCTGCCGGTGATCAATGATATCTACAACCAGGCAGTCCGCCAGCGTTTTTGTACAGCGCACCTGGAACCGGTGGAGCTGAATGAACGCCAGCGCTGGTTCAGTGCTCGCGATCAGAGCCTTTTCCCTGTGTTTGTCATTGAAAGCAACACCGAGGTAGTGGGATGGGTTTCCCTGGGTCCCTACCGGCAGGACCGCCAGGCGTTGTCCCATGTGGCCGAAGTGAGTTACTATGTGGATGAAAAGAAACGAGGCATTGGAATTGGCAGCCGCCTGATGGAACATGCGATACAGATGGCGCCTGAATTTGGTTTCTCGGTGCTTGTGGCCATCCTCCTGAACAGGAATCCGGCCAGCATCGCCTTGCTGGAAAAGTATGGTTTTGCCAGCTGGGGAGTCATGCCTGGCATCGCCATGATCGATGGCCAGGAGGCCGATCACCTCTACTACGGGTTGAAGCTTTGATTCACTCCCCGGAGAACAGGGGATTTACCGGGTTCCACTTTCTCAAGCCTTACCTTTCGAAATGAATTCCTGTTACCATCGCAGGCCGGGAATTTCACAGGCAGGTAGTGTTCTCCATAGCCATGGGCCATCCCTTTGCGGTCCACTTTTTCTATCAGAACCCGCTGCGCTTTCCCGGTCATGGATTGCATGTACTGAATCCTGTTCTCTTGGGAGATTTTGCGGATCACCTCGCTACGTTCCGATTTGACTTTTTCAGCCACCTGATCCTCCAGGCGGTCAGCCCGGGTGCCTTTTCTCCTGGAGTAACGGAAGGTATGGATGTGACTGAAAGCTGCTTCCCGGGCCATCCGGACACTGTCTGCAAAGTCCTCTTCCGATTCACCGGGAAAACCTACAATGATGTCGGTGGTGAAGTTGAAGTCCGGAAAATGCTTGCGAAAGCCATCCAGGATTTCCATGAACCCCCGGGTGTTATACATCCTGCGCATTTGTTTCAGAATCTTATCAGAGCCGCTCTGAAGGCAGAGATGCAGGTGGGGGGTCATTTTGGGATGCTGAAACACCTGGTGAAAATCGGGACCAAAGCCGTCCGGCTCCATGGAAGAGATCCGGATGCGGAAATCTCCTGGCACATCTGCCATCTTCTCAATGGCGCGCTCCAGGTTGTATGTGCCATGTTCGTATCTCCCGATGTTTACCCCTGTGATCACTACCTCTTTGAAGCCATTGTCCACCACCCGCCTGATGTTTTCCAGGATATCATCCAGGGGACGGCTGACCGCTCTTCCCCTTACGGAGGGAACGATGCAGTAGGTGCAAAAATGATCACACCCATCCTGCACCTTGATGGAAGTGCGAGTATGCAAACTCTGATCGACCGTTTCAAAACCAAAGACATCTCCCGCAAAAGAATCCGGCTGGACCACTTCGCCTTTGAAATGAGCATCCACCAGGGAAACGATGCTGTTTTTGTGCTCATTGTCCACCACATAGGTGATCAGATCATGTGCCTGCAGTTGTTCTTTGTAGTGATTGGCCATGCATCCGGTCACAACCACCAAAGCCCCGGCATTTTTGCGGGCAGCATGGTTGATGGTGTTCCTCGATTTCTGATCGCTCTGGTTGGTCACAGTGCAGGTATTGATCACCGTGATATCAGCAGCCTGGGAAAAATCCACCACCTCATACCCTGCCTGGTGAAACCGGGTCACCAGGGCATCGGTTTCATACTGGTTCAACCTGCAGCCAAGTGTCTTGAATGAGACCTTTTTCATTTCCGCAAATGTAAACAATCCTTGAAAGTGAAGGTTCAAAATATGTATCTTGGGAAAACATTACCCAAAACACACACTTTATGAATAAGCACCTTGCCCTGTCCATGCTGTGCCTGGCAACCCTGACTCACGCCTGTCAGCCTGGGCAAAGCCATGAATCGCAGTCATCTTCCCCTCCCAACATCATTTATATCCTGGCCGATGACCTGGGCTATGGCGACCTCTCCTGCTATGGCCAGGAGAAGTTTGCCACACCCCATCTGGATCAGCTGGCCAGGGAGGGAATTCGCTTTACACGCCATTATTCGGGCAGCACGGTATGTGCGCCATCAAGGTCTGTCCTGATGACGGGATTGCATACGGGACACACCCCGGTCCGCGGAAACCAGGAGGTACGTCCGGAAGGACAGTGGCCCCTGGCCGACTCAGTGGTCACCCTGGCCGAATTATTAAAGGAAGCCGGATATGTGACCGGGGCATTCGGCAAATGGGGACTGGGTTTTCCGGGTTCGGAAGGGGATCCGGTCAACCAGGGTTTCGATCTTTTCTTCGGATATAACTGTCAGCGATACGCCCACCGTTATTATCCCGAATATCTCTGGGAAAACCAGAAGAAGGTATTTTTGCCGGGAAACGATTGGACCCGCACGGAGACTTATGCCCCGGATGTGATCCAGGAGAGGGCCCTGGAGTTTATCCGGGAGCACAGCGACAGCACTTTCTTTGCCTATTTGCCCATTGTGATTCCCCATGCCGAATTGATCGTTCCGGAGGATGAAATCTTTCAGTCTTTTTTGGGCAAATACCCGGAAGAACCCTATGTGGGCAGGCCCGGAGCCGATTATGGCCCGGACATGGTCATCGGCAGGTATTGCAGCCAGCCGCATCCACATGCCACCTTTGCAGCCATGGTAAGCCGCATAGATCGTTATGTGGGGGAGATTGTGCAGGTGCTGGAAGAACTGGGCATTGCTGAAAACACCCTCATCATGTTCACCAGCGACAACGGACCCCACCAGGAGGGCGGCGCCGATCCGGAATTCTTCAATAGCAGCGGGGGACTTCGCGGGGTGAAGCGGGATTTATATGAGGGGGGTGTGCGTGTTCCCCTGATTGTGTCCTGGCCGGGGACCATAGAAAAGGGAAGGACCAGCGACCATATCTCTGCCTTCTGGGATGTGCTTCCCACGCTGTCTGATCTGACCGGATTTGGGTTTCAGCAAAGCGATGGCATTTCCTTTCTCCCCGAATTGCTGGGTGAAGAACAAGAGGCCCATGATTTTCTCTACTGGGAATTTCATGAGAGGGGAGGGAAACAGGCCCTTCTTTCAGAACCCTGGAAAGCGGTCAGGCTGCAGGTAGGAAAAAATCCGGACGCACCTCTGGAGCTGTATCACCTTGAAAGCGATCCCTTCGAAGAGCACAATGTGGCCCCGGCCCACCCCGATCTGGTAGAAAAATTTGCCAGGATGATGGATGAGGAGCGGGTGCCTTCTGCCAAATTCAATTTTGGCATGCCCACCTATTCAGGAGAATGATGAAAAGATCAATTTTCAGCGGGACCTTGCTGTTGTTTCTGGCGGCCATGGCATGGGCCATGGCGGCCATGCTATCCTGCAATCACCCCCATGAGGGACTGCCAAACATTCTATTGATTGTGGCAGATGATCTGGGTTGGAAAGATGTGGGCTTCATGGGATCTGATTACTATGAGACCCCGAACCTGGATCGCCTGGCCGGGGAAGGAATGGTGTTCAGCCAGGCTTATGCGGCGGCAGCCAATTGTGCTCCGAGCCGGGCCTGTAGTCGAACCAGTGTAGTTCTGACGACGCATAGTATGGAAGAGTGCGAAGCGTTGTGTCCTCGTATTGGAATCATGGCCAATGGACGTTTGCGTTGCATAACTTGGGAAGGCAGGTCTGGAGAACAAGATCTGTCATCGCTGAGGCCCGTCGCTGAAGATGAACGCGGCCTATGAGTCGAAGTACCCCATGGCCACGTCGCTGGGCCGTCCGCTGATCGCCAAGAAACTGGCCGCTGTGAGGCAAAACATAGCGGTGGTGGGTGAT
>CBDTYO010000001.1:0-53448 GCA_965364615.1 uncultured Bacteroidia bacterium | reverse complement strand
CTCCCTGAGGATCAGATTTAGCACACCGCTGAAGGACCCCCCCAGTTCGTAGTTCATGGTTTGGATGGCGTCGTAATCGGCATGGGTCCGCGTGGGGCTCAGGTTTCCGATCTGGATCACAGATTGTTTGGCCCCGGGAACATCTACGAAATATATGGCAGAGGATTCCGGATTATCGGGTATTTCTATTTCAGGAAAATTTACTTCCCTGGATTCCCAGCGGGAATTGATGCCTTCAAAAGCAGCTTTGATTTCCGATGCGGGAATATTTCCCACCACATGCAGGGAAGCCAGTGCCGGGCTCAGTTTGTTTTCATAGTAAGCCTTCAGGTCTTCCATGGTCATGGACTCGATGCTCTCCATGGTTCCGTAAGCTGGATTGGAAAATACGCTGCCTTCTCCGAAAGCCAGGTTGTTGAAGGTGACATAGGCCAGGAAGTTGGGATTGGCATTGTTGCGTTTGTGCATGTTGATGATCCTGCTTTTGGCCAGCTCAAATTGTTCTTCGTCCCAACGGGGCTCCAGCAAGATCTCTTCCACCAGGGCCACGGTTTTTTGGAAATTCCTGGAGAGGGTATTGACGCTGACCGAGATGGATTGCTCCCCCCCGTAAACCCTGATGCGGGCCCCCAGCATGTCAATGGCTTCCTCCAATTCTTCCGGCGTTTTATTGGCTGTGCCTTCGTTCAGCATGGAAGCCAGGAGATAGGCTTCTCCCGGACGCTCGGGTGCATCCAGAAGATGTCCCCCTTTGATGACCAGCGAGTAGTTGACCAATGGGACTTCGTCATAAGAAATCCCATAGATCTTGATTCCGCCCGACAAAGCATCACTCCAGACTTTGGGGGGGATCACCACGGGATCGGGACCCATGGCGGGTTCCTTTGAGCGGTCAAAAGAAGAGGGTGTTTTCACGATCTCCTCTTCCGCTTCTGTGATTTCCTGCGATACTTCAGTGGCATCCATGATGCTTTCTTCCACCACATCGGCTTTTTCAGAATTCTCCGCTACCAGTTCCATGGAACCTTTGGGGACAAAACTGGTGGCCACGTAAGGCTTGTCCTTCACATAGGTTTCATACACCCGCATTACATCTTCCATGGTGACAGCCTGAATATTGGCGATGTCCTGTTCGATAAAGGAAGGCGAGCCTGCATATTCGTTGTAACGTGCCATTTGAAATCCTTTGCCAAGTATGGAAGAGATGCCATTGTAAAACTGGGTTTCCAGTCCCGCCTTGATTCTGTCCATATCATTCTCTGTGATCCCTTCTTCTTCGAAGAGCTCCATGGACTCAAATACTGCGTCTTCCACTTCAGCCAGGCTCACTCCGGCATTGGCATTGACGGTGATCCGGAAACTTCCTGCCAGCTCTCGGGAACGGTTGTAGGCCGAGGCACTTGAGCTTAGCTTCTTGTTCTTTACAATGATCCGGTACATGGGGGACTTTTTCCCATCGGAAAGAAGCTGGCCCAGGAAATCCAGGGCATATGCATCCTGGCTGTATTGTTCCACAGCAGGCCAGGCCATGGTGAGCCTGGGAGTTTTGGCAAAATTATCTTCGTGGTAAAGTTTTATCGTTTCATTCAGGGTGACCAGCCGGGGATCCATGTCCTGCATGGGTTCACCCCCGGGAATTTCACCGAAATATTTTTCCACCAGGGCTTTGGTTTCTTCCAGTTCAATATCACCGGCCACCACCAGGGTGGCGTTGTTGGGCCTGTAATAGGTGGAGTGAAATTCCTTTACATCTTCCACGGTGGCATTGAAAAGGTCCTCCATTTCACCGATCACCTGCCAGCTGTATGGATGGCCCTCTGGGTAGAGATTTTTATCCAGCACCCAGGAATTGTGTCCATAGGGCCGGTTATCCACCATCTGTCTTTTTTCATTCTGCACCACATTTTGCTGATTGGCAAAGGCTGATTGCGTGACCGTGTTGATCAGATAGCCCATGCGATCTGACTCCAGCCATAGTGCCATTTCCAGGGCATTTTTCGGAACAATTTCATAATACACCGTTCCGTCGGAATTGGTCCCTCCGTTCAGGGTGCCACCGGCCGCCTGGATCTTTTTAAAGAACTCATCCTGACCCACATTTTCCGACTGCTGGAACATCATATGTTCAAAAAGGTGGGCAAATCCGGTGCGGCCGGGTTTTTCCCGGTTGGATCCCACATGATACTGGATGGCTACCGATACGATCGGATCGGAAGTATCTGTATGAAGAATAACATCCAGTCCGTTTTCGAGGGTGTATTTCTCAAAATCTACGGAGAAATCTGTTTGGTCGCCTGTGGGATTGCAGGAAACCAGGATGAGGAGCAGGAGCCCCAAAAGATAAATAAGTTTGTTTTTCATGGGTGTGCTTTGAGTAAGAACCGGGTTTGATAACTGTGCAAATTAGTACTAAAAATGGTTAAAACGACTATCTTTGTGCGCTTAACACCAGATCCGGACAACAAAAGCCACACAAGGCTGTCTAAAAGATAAAATTTGCACTAGATATGGGCACAAAAAAGACTATGTTGATGATCCTCGACGGCTGGGGAATTGGTAAGGGAGATAAAACGGATGTCATCAGTCAGGTCCCCACCCCGAACATGGAACGGCTGGAAAGGGAGTACCCCTCTTCCCGTTTGCATGCATCCGGAGAGAATGTGGGACTGCCTGAGGGGCAAATGGGAAACTCCGAGGTGGGACACCTCAACATTGGTGCCGGGCGAATAGTTTACCAGGACCTGGTCAAAATCAACATGGCCGTCAAAGACGGGTCCATTGCAGAGAATGAGACCCTGGTGGAGGCCTTTTCCTATGCCAGGGACCATCACAAGCAGGTGCATTTCATGGGACTTCTTTCGGATGGAGGGGTACATTCGCTGGATAAGCACCTGTATAAGCTTTGCGACCTTACGGCAGATTATGGGATCAAGGATGTTTTTGTACATGCCTTTGGAGACGGAAGAGATACAGATCCCCAAAGTGGCAAAGGGTATATGGAAAACCTGGAGAAACACCTGTCGCAGTCCAATGGAAAGGTGGCTTCATTCATTGGTCGCTACTATGCCATGGACAGGGACAAGCGCTGGGAGCGGATCAAGCAAGCCTATGACCTGCTGGTACATGGGAAAGGCCGTGCGGCCACCAGCGTGGTGACGGCCCTGCAGGAGTCCTATGATAAAGGGGTGACCGACGAATTTGTGAAACCCATTGTGATCGTGGATGAGAATCAACAGCCACTGGGCACCATCCGGGAAGGGGACGTGGTGGTCTTTTTCAATTTCCGGAACGACCGGGCCAAAGAGCTCACCATGGTGCTGACCCAGCAGGATATGCCCGATTTTGACATGCATACCCTTCCTTTGCATTATTGCACCATGACCCCTTACGATGTTACCTTCAAGGGGATGCATATTATTTATGACAAGGAGAATGTGAACAACACCATGGGTGAAGTGCTGGCGAACGCAGGACTGGGTCAGTTGCGCATTGCAGAAACTGAAAAATATGCCCACGTGACTTTCTTCTTCTCAGGAGGAAGGGAAGCCACTTTCCCAAAGGAGCGTCGGATCCTGATCGATTCTCCCAAAGTGGCCACCTATGACCTGCAGCCCGAGATGAGTGCCTTTGGAGTGAAAGATGCAGTCATAGCCGACATGAAGGGGAACGCCCCGGATTTTATATGCCTGAACTTTGCCAATGGCGATATGGTGGGGCATACCGGAGTGTACGAGGCCATTAAAAAAGCTGTGACCACCGTGGATCAGTGCGTGGGTGAAGTGGTGGAGACTGCCAGGAGCCAGGGCTATGATGTAATGATCATTGCTGATCATGGAAACGCCGACAATGCGGTGAATGAAGATGGTTCCCCCAACACAGCCCATTCCCTGAATCCGGTGCCCTGCATCCTGGTGACCGACGACTACAAAAAGGTGGGAGAAGGCATCCTGGCCGATGTGGCACCCACCCTGCTGCATATCATGGGCGTGGAAAGTCCCGCAGAAATGACCGGAAAGGTACTGGTCTAAATCATGGAACGGGTGTGCATGGCCCCGATGATGATATCGATGATATCGGACGTTTCAAGGGTCATGCAGTTCAGCTTCATATCAAAGCGGGTATAGTCATTCCCCTTGCCCTGGAAGTAGTCCCGGAAGGTGCTTCTTTTTTTGTCCGTGCTCTGGGCATAGCTTCTGGCCTGGTCGATGGTCCAGTTGTGTTTTTCAGCCACCCGCAGGGCCCTCCACTCCAGGGGGGCTTCCAGGTAAATATGAAACGATTTTGGGATATCGCGGGTGATGGCCACACCGCCCCTTCCCACAATGATGGCATTTCCCTCATTGGCAAATTTCCGGATCACCTTGGCTATGGTGGTCCGGATCTTCATATCGGACTTATAATAATCCTTGGATTGCGCCAGCAGCAAATCTTCCAGTATTCCCCGGCTCTTGTAATCAAACACATGCTGAATCTGGCTGGAATCCACCTGGAGCTCCCTGGCCGATTCACCCATGATCTCTTTGTCGATCCAACGCCAGGGATGATCCTTGGCATGCTTCTTTTTCGTCCCATTGAGCTTTTCAGTCAGATCAGCTGCAATGGTTTTTGCCGGACAACCTACCTCCCGGGAAAGGGTAAGCACCGGTCCCGGGAAGATGTTTTTGGCAGGATCTTCCTTATACCAGTCGTTGAGGTATTTCGACAGATCAATTTTCACGCTTATAATTTACCATTTTTGTGTCCCAAAGTCAAGCATTCGTCCCCAGGATGCTAAATAACAACAGGTGTGATAAGGTGATTAAGCCACGGGATGGTTATATTTGAAGTCCTGACCTAAAAAAAACCTTATCCTATGAACAAAATTACAGTAATTGGAGCCGGCAACGTGGGGGCCACCTGTGCCAATGTGATTGCCCACAAAGACCTGGCCAATGAAGTCGTCCTGCTTGATATAAAAGAAGGACTTGCCGAAGGAAAGGCGCTGGATATCTGGCAAACCTCTTCCATCAATCATTTCAATACCCGGGTGACGGGATCCACCAATGACTACCTGAAGACCAAAGGCTCGGGGATCATTGTGGTTACCTCCGGGATTCCCCGCAAGCCCGGGATGTCACGCGACGACCTGATCAAAACCAATGCAAACATTGTGAAGGATGTCACCGAAAAAGCCATCAAGTATTCGCCGGATGCCATTATCATTGTAGTATCCAACCCCTTGGATGTGATGACCTATGCTGCCTTCCTGGCAGCCAATAAAGATCCCCACAAGGTATTTGGAATGGCAGGGATCCTGGATACAGGCCGCTACAAGGCCTTTCTGGCCAATGCCCTGAACGTTTCTCCCTATGACATCCATGCCATGCTCCTGGGTGGACACGGGGATACAATGGTGCCGCTTCCCCGATATACTTCGGTTAGCGGGATCCCTGTCACGGAGTTGCTGGGCAAGGAGGAGATTGACAAGATCGTTGAACGTACCCGGAAGGGAGGAGGCGAACTGGTGAGCCTGATGGGCACGTCAGCCTGGTATGCCCCGGGGGCAGCTGTCACACAGATGGTGGAAGCCATTGTGGACAATCAAAGGCGGGTATTCCCGGTCTGTGCTTACCTGAATGGGGAATACGGACAGAAAAAACTCTATCTGGGGGTTCCGGTCATCCTGGGCAAGAACGGGGTAGAAGAGATCATTGAGATCAGCCTGAATACGGAGGAGAAGAAGATGCTTACCACTTCGGTCGAAAGCGTGAAAAGCGTGATGAAGGTACTGGATGATATGAAGCTTTTCGAATAGCAGGCATAAATATCAGGTTATCAAAGTAATAAGGATGCAGAAATGCGTGAACGGCTCCCGGGCCGCTTGCGCATTTTTTTGGCCGGGAGTCCCCTAAGTGCAAAAAAATAGTGCTATATTTGCGGCCTATTCAAAAAAGACAATCAAGTAACTATTAATAAACAAGTTAAAAATGCAAAATAAAGGTGCTATCAGGTTGTTTACGATTGTTCTGGCGCTGGTCAGTGTATACCAGCTTCTGTTTACAGTATTCACTCAGAAGGTGGAACGCGATGCCAGGAACATAGCCAATGGCGATGTCCGCATTGAACGGTCCTACCTGGATTCCATGAAAGGAGAGGTGGTATACAATGTCTTGTTCAAGAAATACACCTACCAGGAATGTAAAGAAAGGGAAGTGAATCTGGGTCTCGACCTGAAAGGGGGCATGAATGTGATCCTGGAGATCGCGGTGGAAGACATTATTCGTTCGCTGGCTGCCAATCAGTTTCTGACCGATCCGGTGTTTACAGAAACCATGGCTCTGGCCAGGCAAAAGAAAACCGACAGCCAGAGCGATTTCGTGGATCTGTTTGCCGAAAGCTTCGAAGAATTGAATCCAGGTGCCCAACTGGCACAATTCTTCATGACCCCGGAGACCAGGGGGGAGATTGATTTCAGCACCACCAATGCAGATGTAGTTGCTTTCCTGAAGGCGGAAGCCGAAGATGCCATTGACAATTCCTACAATGTGCTGAGAAACAGGATCGACCGTTTTGGAGTTGTTCAGCTGAATATCCAAAAACTGGAGCGCCAGGGAAGGATCCTGGTGGAACTTCCGGGAGTGAAGGAGCCTGAAAGAGTGACCAAGCTGCTTACCGGGACTGCCAACCTGGAGTTCTGGACCACCTACCAGGCTGCTGAGGTATGGAACTACATGGATCAGGCCAACCGGACGCTGGCCAACATTCTGGCCGCAGAGGATGTGACAGCCACAGATGAAGAGGCCGAAACACCCGTATTAGAAGGCGATGAGGGAGAGGGTACTGATCTCCTGGCCCAGGATGACCTGCTGGCCCAGGATGACCTCCTGCTCGATACCAGCGGTCTTGATCTGCTGAGTGATCTGGATTCCACCTCCATGCTGGATGATCAGGAAGCCCAGTTTTACCGTGAGAATCCCCTGCTGGCCGTCCTGACCCCTTACCTGGATAATCAGCGTCAGTTTATTCCCAGCTCCACGGTGGGAGTGGTGCTGTTGAAGGATACCGCCAAAGTGAATGCCTACCTGGCCATTCCCCAGATCAGGCAGCTCTTTCCATCGGACATGAAATTTGCCTGGCACTTCCAGCCCGATGGAGACGAACAGCAGTTTATACGCCTTCATGCCCTGAAAGCCACACGTAACAACCAGCCTGCCATGGAGGGCAAGTATGTGACCGATGCCAGGGTGGGCAATGATCCCTATACGGGAGAGTTTGAAGTGAGCATGAATATGAACGCCGAAGGGGCCAAAAGATGGGCCAACCTGACGCGGGAAAATGTAAACAAGGCCATTGCCATTGTGATGGACGGACTGGTTTATTCCGCCCCCAATGTAAGCGAAGAAATCAAAGGGGGAAGCTCCTCCATCTCGGGACAGTTCAGCCAGGCCGATGCAGATGACCTGGCCAACATCCTTAAATCAGGAAAGATGCCTGCCCGTGCGCGCGTCGAGTCCAGCGAAGTGATCGGACCCTCGCTGGGAGCCAAATCTGTAAGGGATGGTTTGAACTCCTTTCTGATCGCCTTTGTGGTGGTGCTTTCCTACATGATTTTTTATTACAGCCGCAGGGCAGGCCTGGTGGCCGATATTGCACTCCTGGCCAACATGTTCTTCCTGATCGGAGTACTGGCTTCTCTGCAGGCGGTCCTGACCCTGCCGGGTATTGCAGGGATCGTGCTGACCATCGGTATGTCGGTGGATGCCAATGTGCTGATTTATGAAAGGATCCGTGAAGAACTGGCAGCCGGAAAGAACCTGAAAACGGCCATCAAGGATGGATACCGAAATGCCTATTCGGCCATTTTTGATGCGCAGATTACCACCTTCCTCACGGGTCTGATCCTTTTCTTCTTTGGAACCGGCCCCATTAAGGGGTTTGCCACCACCCTGGTGATAGGGATCCTCACTTCCCTGTTCAGTGCCATCATTCTGACCAGGCTCATGTATGAGCGCATGCTGACCAAAAGCGGAGTCATCACCTTTGACACCAAGCTCACCAGGAACGCCTTTAAAAATGCCAGGATAGATTTTATGGGCAAAAGAAAGATGTTCTACGTGATCTCGGGAGTCGTTATACTGGCAGGGATTACTTCGCTTGTTACCAAGGGTCTGGACCTGGGCGTAGATTTCTCCGGAGGCCGCAACTATGTGATCACCTTCAAGCAGGATGTGGAAACCTCCGAGGTGCAGGACAACCTGACAGCTGCCTTTGGTGAAAGTCCCACCGTGATTACCTACGGATCAAGAAATTCAGTGAGGGTGACCACCAAATACCTCATTGACGATGACCGTCCGGAGGTGGACTCCATCATCAAGGCCCAGATGTTTGAAGGCCTTCAGCCCTATATTGGAGGAGAGGTAAGCCTGGATGAATTTATGAATGGACAGGAATACATCATCAGTTCTCACAAGGTGGGACCGACCATTGCAGATGATATCAAGCGTACCGCGGTCCTGGTGATCTTTGCCTCGCTGCTGATCATCTTCCTGTATATCCTGGCCAGGTTCCGCAACTGGCAGTTTGGTCTCGGAGCCCTGGCGGCCCTGGTGCATGACGTAACGATTGTGCTGGGACTGTTTTCCCTCCTGGATGGAATCATGCCCTTCTCCCTGGAACTGGACCAGTCCTTTATTGCCGCCATCCTTACGGTGGTGGGTTACTCCATCAACGATACGGTGGTGGTCTTTGACCGGATCAGGGAATATGTGGGACTGCAGAAAAAGCGTGAACGCAGGGAAATATTTAATACGGCCCTGAACAGCACCCTCAGCCGTACCTTCAGTACTTCGCTGAGTACCTTCTTTGTGCTGCTGGCCATATTCATTTTTGGCGGGGATGTGATCCGGGGCTTTACTTTTGCCCTGCTGATCGGTGTGGTAGTAGGTACCTATTCCTCTCTTTTCATAGCCACCCCGGTGGTCTATGATACCATCAGGGGAGATGAAAAGATCCGCGTACTCAAAGGAACAGTGCGTAAATAAAGAAACTGAAGTTTATCAGGGGGTGTGGGAACTGACCTTTAGCATGAAGCCCACCCCCCTTTTTGTTTCCAGCAATACCGAGGGTTCGGCCTGCAGGTACTTTCTCAATCGGGATATAAATACATCCATGGAGCGCCCCAGGAAGTAGTCATTCTGTCCCCACAGATCTTCCAGGATCTGCTCTCTTTTCACCACTGTGTTCTGGTTTTCAATAAGGTATTTCAGCAGATCCGACTCCCTGGGAGTCATGTTGAAACTATGGGTCCCGTCCTTGATCACGAGTTCGTCGAAATGGATGTTCAGGCATCCCATCTTGATGGATTCCATGCCAGCTTTCCCGGCCCTTTTGAGAATATTGTTCAGCCTCAACACCAGTTCCTCTGCTTCAAAAGGCTTGGTAATATAATCATCCGCTCCGATTTTTAATCCCCTCAAGCGGTCCTCTTTCTGGTTTTTGGCCGTCAAAAAGACCACCGGCATCTCACGGTCCAGCTTTCGTATTTCAGCCGCCAGCTCAAATCCATCCATCACCGGCATCATTACATCGAGTATACAAAGGTCCACGTGATTCTCCTTGAATATTTTCAAACCATGTTCACCATGGTTGGCAGTATAGACCTGAAATCCTGATAATTCGAGGTATTGGGCCAGTACCTTCTGAAGATCAATATCGTCTTCAACCAACAGTAAGTCCATTGTTTACAGGTATTTTAATGATAAATGTGCTTCCCTTTCCCGGGATGCTTCGTACAGAAACCGTACCATGGTGGGCCTCCACGATTTGTTTCACATAATACAGACCCAGTCCCAGTCCCCGAATCACCCGTTCTTTGGATTCGATCCCCCGGTAGAACTTTTCAAAGAGATGTCGCTGCTCCTCCTTGCTGATTCCAGGACCATTTTACGGCATTGGAGAGCAGGTTGCTGACCACCGTGGACATATGCAGCTCGTCCAGCAGGTGGGTTTGATGATGCAGGTCCATTTTCAAATCGATGGAAGCACAGGCTTCTCCCTGGTTGATGCGGAAGACTTTTATCAGTTCTGTGATCCACTGTTCCACAGAAATATGTTCCAGTCGCAGTCGCACCTGGTCCCTCTCCCAGATATTGATGTCCAGGATCCGGTCGATCAATTCCGACAAATGCCTGTTCTGTTTCTTAATCAATCCGGAAAGCTCAGTAACTTTCTCGGTTTCGTGGAAAATAGCAGGATTGCCCAGGGCACTGGAAGCCACCGAAATGGTGGAAAGGGGGGTTTTCAGTTCATGGGTCATGTTGTTGATGAAATCGGTCTTCATCTCGGACAAGCGCTTTTGTCGAAGCATATTCCTGAATGTCAGGATAAATACTGTAAATACCAGGGAAAGGGTAAAAAGCTCCATGACAAAAATGAGCCACATCTCCCTCAGGATCAACTTGGAGCGGTTTATGAAATCAATGTAGATCCCATAGGATATTTTGAAATAATTCCGTTCATGAGCAAAGGTTCCTGCCAGAAGGGCATGGCGGGGTGCTTTTGGAAGGAAGGAAGTGTCGGGGTATACCTTTTTTTTGTATCCCAGATCCACCAGATACAATTCTTCCAGCTGAATATGGAAAGTGAATTTTGGATTTTCGCCAGCTTTGCGGATGTAATCTCTTAGAAAAATCTCTGGCTCTCTGTACTGGCTTAGAATCCCATGGAATACTTGCCCTGGAGTCCGGTTGAGAGAATCGGGTTTGGAGTACAAAAATTCAAGAGCCCTACTATCCAGCAAAAAAAGCACCGAGTCAAAATCAAATTTGAAATCCAGGCTGTTAAAATTGATCATTCCCTCCTCTACCAGGTTTCCAAAGTGGCTGTCGAACTGCTTTTGCTTGGTAATATAGGTATCCGTAATAAAAATATACTGTACAAAAAGGAGCACAAACAATGCAATGGCTGACAATATTATGAGTTGGCGGCTCTTCATTCTGATGAATTCCCAAGCTAAGATAATCCCTTTCTTCTTTCGTTAACCTATCATTAACACTGTATTAACCAAGATGCACGGGTGGGTGCCCTATTTTTGTATCAGACAGAAACAGAAAACTCAGGAATCATGAAAAATAGTAAAATACTCAAAGTTTTATCGGCAATGCTGATTTTGCTTATGACAGGATTTTTGTTGCAAGCTCAGACTCAATCTAGCCAGGAATCCCAGGCGAAAGCTGAGTACGAAAAACAGTTGAAGGAGAAAGATTTGCAGATGAAGGAGTTGGAATTGCAGTTGAAGAAGAAGCAGATGGACTGGGAGATGCAGATGAAGAAGCAGCAGATGGAACAGGAGAAAAAAACAGCAGAGCTGGAAAGGGCCTATGAGGCACAGGCCAGGTCATCGGGCAGGGCCAGGGAAAGGTCCTTTGTCTATGCCACTCCTTCCATTTCAGATGAAGGAAGCTACTTCATTCAATCTTTTGGACAGGAAAGCCAGAGTCAGCTTACCCTTCGCAACACTTTCAACGGGGAGACTATAAACTCCAGTGGTGAGTTTGAGGTGGACGAGAATACTACTCACTTCAGATTAACGGCCAACGGAAAAGTCCGGCACGGCGAGATTTCCCTAAAGGTACTTTATCCCGGGGGGAAGGTTTTCAAGGATCTTACCATAAACTCTTCTGCACAGATTAATTACAGCCAGTCGCTGACTATCAAGGAAGAAGATAAGAAAAAGTATGTAGGGGTCTGGAAATACGAAGTAAAGACAAAAACAGCAGAAGGGTCCTACTCGCTGTCCATCATGACCCAATAATAGAAGCATCATCAAAGTTCCCAATACGTCCGGAAGGCTGTTTCGCAAGAAGCAGCCTTTTTTTTGTTCAGGTATCACTGTTTTGCAAGCGAAAGTCTCTTTTGCTTCGGAATTACTATCTTTGTATAAAACATGGCAACGATGTTTGGGACAATATTATTTATTAGCGGGCAGGAGATCATATTTGCTGTATTGATCGCTTTGTTATTGTTTGGGTCCAAGGAGATTCCCAAGCTGGCCAGGACATTTGGCAAAGGGATGAAAGAGTTCAAGAGAGCTACCGAAGATATCAAAAGGGAATTTGAAACTGCCTCTCCCGAGGTCATGGACGATTTCAAGGATATCAAAAACAACCTGACCAAAGATGCCACCGAGATTAAAAAGAATCTCACGAAGGATGCTGATGACATTGTAAAGAACGTTAAGGGCAACCTGGACGCCAGTTAGCTCCCTTCCTGAAAACATGTTTAAGGTTTACCTCTTACTGTTTGCCGGACTTATTCTGCTTTTTATCAGTGGCAAATACCTGGTAGACAGCAGCGTGGCTGTATCCAGGAGGTTAAAGATCCCCAGGATGATCATCGGGCTGACCGTGGTGGCTTTTGGCACCTCGGCCCCTGAATTGCTGGTGAGCTTGCAGGCGGCGTTTTCTGGCTATCCTGAAATTGCCATGGGCAATGTGGTGGGCTCCAATATTTCCAACATCCTGCTGGTACTGGCCATCACTGCTCTGATATACCCCATTCCGGTTCCCAGTTCATCGGTCAAACAGGACTGGCCGATCATGATGCTGGTATCCTTGCTCCTTTTCCTATTGTCTTTAAACGGAGAGATCTCCAGGTCGGAGGGGGGATTATTGGTTAGCCTGCTGGCAGCTTATGTGCTTTTGTCGGTCCTGAGATCCCGGGGGACCAGCAGGCAAGTCGGTTTGCCTGAAGAGGGTCCGGTGATGAAGTGGTGGGTGGCCGGAACCATATTACTGGCTTCGTGCGTCGGCCTGGCCATCGGAGCCGATCTGCTGGTGGACAATGTGGCTTTGATAGCGGACGAAATAGGAATTTCCAAACGGGTGGTTTCCATCACCATGGTGGCTGTAGGTACGAGCATTCCTGAAGTGGCCACCAGCGTGATCGCGGCATTTAAGAAGGAAACGGACATTTCGGTGGGAAACATCATTGGCTCCAACATCATGAATATTCTTTCGGTACTGGGATTCACCAGCCTGGTGAGCCCTGTCAAGGTTTCCACGGAAATCGTGGGCTTTGATATTCCCTGGATGCTGGGGGTTTCGATGCTCTTGCTGTTGCTGATGCTGCCTGCTGCCCGATCGCGTATTACACGCTGGGAGGGAAGCCTTATGATTATCATCTATCTGTTGTATATTTACTTCTTATTTTAAAAGCATGATCAGTGCCTCGAACATCACCAAATCCTTCGGGAACCTGCAGGTATTAAAAGGGATCAGTCTTAATATTGATGCCGGAGAGGTGGTGTCTATAGTGGGCGCTTCCGGAGCCGGCAAGACCACGCTGCTGCAAATCCTGGGTACCCTGAGCAGGCAGGATGGCGGATCCATTGAGATCAATGGCATCCGGACCGACCAGCTGGCGGGAAGCAAATTGGCCAGTTTCAGGAACACGCACATAGGCTTTGTGTTCCAGTTTCACCAGCTCTTGCCCGAATTTAACGCCCATGAAAATGTGTGTATTCCCGGATTTATTGCCAACAGGCCCCGCAAAGAGGTGGAGACCCGGGCCAGGGAATTGCTAGATTTTTTGGGATTGCAGGACCGAATGGACCACAAACCGTCCGAACTTTCAGGCGGCGAGCAACAACGGGTGGCTGTGGCCCGGTCGCTCATCAACGATCCGGAGGTCATACTGGCCGATGAACCCTCGGGGAACCTTGATTCGGAAAATAAGCAGGAACTACACAAGCTTTTCATGACACTAAGGGAGCAGTTTCAGAAGACCCTGGTGATTGTGACCCACGACCATGGTCTGGCCGGGATGGCCGACAGAATCATTACCATGAAAGATGGCAAGGTCCAGACCTGACATCGGATATTCAGAACTTAAATCTTTCCTTGACGAGAAAGCCCAATTTTACAACACCCCTGGCTTTATCGGGACCGATCCCATTCAGGTACCCCACCAGTTTACGCACCCGGAGGATATTGAAATCGCGGCCTTCCTGACAGCTACCATAGCCGGGGGCCAAAAAGCCACCATCATAAAAAATGCCAGTGATCTGGTATCGCAGATGGCGGGCGGGCCCCATGAGTTTGTCCTGAATGCCTCGGAGAAAGAACTGAACAGATTTCTCCCTTTTATACACCGCACATTTAACGGCATCGATTGCATTTATTTTCTCCGGGCACTGGCGAACATTTACCGCCACCACGGAGGTTTGAAGAAGCTGATGGAATCACAATATGCCCAACATGGCGATATGTTCAGATCCCTGGTACATTTCAGGGAGGTGTTTTTTCAGTTTGCTTCCCCGGGACGCACTTCCAAACACCTGGCCGATGTGGGTAAGGGGGCCAGCGGAAAACGGCTCAATATGTTCTTGAGGTGGATGGTGCGCCGGGATCACAAAGGGGTGGATTTTGGCCTCTGGGAAGGGATCCCCATGCATGCCCTTTTCATGCCCCTGGATGTCCACACAGCTGCCGTGGCCCGGAAACTGGGTCTGCTCGAGCGGAAGCAAAACGACTGGAAGGCTGTCATCGAACTGACCGGACGTTTGAGGGAATTTGATCCTGCGGATCCTGTCAGGTATGATTTTGCCCTGTTTGGGCTGGGTTCTTTTGAGAAATTCTGATCTCTTCGTGCACAAAGCGAATCCCATGGTCTTCCAGTTCTTTCAACACGGGTTGATAAATCTGCGGAAGAATGGGCAGCTGAACTCCACATTCCTTGTATGACCCTTCCAGGATCCTCCGGGCCACCATGGCCAGTGGAAGTCCGACGGTGACAGACATGGCTGTATGTTTGGTATCCTGGCCAACATAGACCATGGTGGAATACCTCTTCCAGTGTTCCCCATCTTTCATATAATCGAACTGATGCTGCATCACGATCATATCTTTGTCGCCCGGACTGAGCGCCCATTTCTCTTCCAGGATCTTCTGCAGCACCTTGGCCGGACTTAGTCCGGGTACCCCGATTTTGGTCTGATCGAAGATGCCCAGCCAACGCAGCCTTTCCATCATTTCCGAATTCTTTTCGAATCCAAGGTAGAGCGCCAGTTTCTCCTCCACCGGTATATCGGTCCGGAAGGCCATGAAGCTATTGATAAATTCCCGGTAGCTCATCTCCTCGGTATTCTCCATTACATAGCTGTCGTCGGTGGCACCCAGCTGGACAAAAATATCCCAGGCCCCGCAGAAACCGGGCCTTCGGATGGTTCCCCTGAACATGGTTTCCAGGTCGTGGAGCCCGTAGGTCTCCCTGTAGGTGAGCGAGTCGCGGTTACCATATACTTCAAACTCACCCAGGTCCGGAACCCTGATGGTTTCATGCCGGCTGAATACCTTGTGGTAGGGAATGTATTTAAATTTGCCGTTGTGCAGGAACCGGGCACCCTCCCTTCCGGCCAGCACCACATTCCTCGGATTCCAGGTAAACTTGTATTGCCAGGGATTATTCTCAAAACCCGGTGCCACCAGTCCCCCGGTACTGGACTCAAAGGCCTTCAATGCAGCCCCCTCCTGCCTGATCCTGTCAATCATCTGCATGGCCGACATATGGTCGATTCCCGGGTCTACCCCGCATTCGTTCATCAGGACAATCCCCTTTTTCCTGGCATTCTGGTCCATGGCCCTGATGGCTGGGGACAGGTAGGAGGCTGTCACCATGTTCCGGCCCAGTTCGACACAAGTTTCAGCGACCAGGTGATGCATTCTTGCCGGAAGCAGGCTGACGACAATATCTGAGCCTTCTATCTCTTTGTGTCGCTGTTTCACATGGTGTACATCAAACATAAAACCCTCTCCATGGGGATGGCCATTGATCATTTCCCTGGCCTTCTCCGGGCGGATATCACCCACCCTGATTCTCCATTGCTGCTTCTTAGAATGATCCAGGAAGTATTTGATCAGGGAGTTGGAAGAGAGTCCTGCGCCCAGGATGAGAATCGTCCGCATCTGTCAGTTCTTTAGCTGTGCCTTGAGGATTTTTGCGATGTATTTTCCGATGATATCAAATTCGATATTGACCACCGATCCCACCTTGATCTGGTGAAAATTAGTGACTTCGTGGGTGAAGGGAATGATGGCCACCTGGAAGGAACGGTCCTTCGAGTTGACCACGGTTAGGCTTACCCCATTGACCGAAACAGATCCTTTTTCTACGGTCATGTGCTCCTCACCCATGGGTTCATATGCAAAGGTATAATACCAGCTCCCCTCCGCTTCATTCACTTCTGTGCAGGTGGCTGTCAGGTCTACATGCCCCTGCACCATATGTCCGTCCAAACGCGAATCGAGACGTGTGCTGCGCTCCAGGTTTACTTTATCACCCACCTTGAGCAATCCAAGGTTCGATTTCTGGAGGGTCTCCTGAATGGCCGTTACCACATAAGTGTCCTCCGAAATACTTACCACGGTCAGGCATACTCCATTGTGCGAAATGCTCTGGTCAATCTTCAATTCATCCGTAAACGAACATCGCATGGTGATATGCAGGTTCTCCTTTTCCCGCTCCAGCTTGACCACCGTGGCCGCCTCTTCAACAATCCCCGAAAACATAACAATAGAAAGTCATTTTTTGTGTAAAATCCATCCAGATAAAAGTAGGAAAGTCTTTTGACTTTCTGCTTTCTGAACCAGGTCTTCTCACATGTTTAAGAAATGCCGAACGCCTGCTTAAAGGTGTCCACATAATCCAGCTTTTCCCAGGTAAAAAGCTCCACCTCAATGCTTAGGGAATCCCAGTACTGAGATTCAAAAGTCTTTGTAACGGTTTGGGGAGTACGGCCCATGTGTCCATAGGAAGCGGTCTCCAGGTAAATGGGATTCCTGAGTTTCAATTGCTTTTCAATGGCTGCTGGTCTCAGGTCATAGTTTTCTTCTATTTTCCTGGCTATTTGCCCATCGCTCAGTTCCACATTCGACTTTCCGTAGGTGTTGACAAAAACACCTATGGGCTGGACCACCCCGATGGCATAGGAGAGCTGCACCAGGATCTCATCAGCGATGCCGGCTGCCACCAGGTTTTTAGCAATGTGACGGGCTGCATAAGCCGCAGAACGGTCCACCTTTGACGGATCCTTTCCTGAGAAGGCTCCACCTCCGTGGGCCCCTTTCCCTCCGTAGGTATCCACAATGATCTTACGTCCCGTGAGCCCCGTATCCCCATGGGGACCTCCAATGACGAATTTGCCGGTGGGATTCACATGCAGGATGAAGTGATCATCAAAAAGGTTTTGAAGACGCTGGGGCAATTGCTCAACGACCCGGGGAATCAGGATCTCTCTGACATCCTTTCGGATCTGTTCAAGCATGCGTTTGTCATTGCTGTCAAATTCGTCATGTTGGGTGGAGATGACAATGGTATGTACCCGCAAGGGAACATCGTTATCGTCATACTCGATGGTTACCTGGGATTTGGAATCGGGCCTCAGGTAGGTCATCACCTTCTCTTCACGGCGAATACGGGCCAGTTCAATGAGCAAGCGGTGGCTCAACTCTAGCGGAAGGGGCATGTAATCGTCCGTTTCGGTGGTGGCATATCCGAACATCATGCCCTGGTCACCTGCACCCTGCTCCATGGGATCTTCCCGGTCAACCCCGCGATTAATATCCGGACTCTGTTCGTGAATGATGGTCATGACCCCGCAGGAGTTGTATTCAAATTGGTAGTCGCTTTGTGTATAGCCGATGCGTTTGATGGTTTCCCGGGCCACCTTTTGCACATCAATGTAGGTGGAGGTATGCACTTCACCGGCGAGCACCACCTGTCCTGTGGTAACAAGGGTTTCGCAGGCCACTTTGGATTGTGGGTCAAAGGCCAGGAATTCGTCGAGCAGTGCATCTGAAATCTGATCAGACACTTTATCGGGATGTCCTTCGGATACAGACTCAGAGGTAAACAGATATGCCATAATGAAATAATTTTAAGCGTGATGGTTTGTTCTTGTGGGGAAAGACTGAAGGCAGGGGGAAAGTCTGGTTTAGCATTTTTTTTCCGTGGTTGCAATCAGTCAAATCTTTCCACATCGACGCGACAAAGGAAGCAATTTTCGCTCAGGGGACAAAAAAAAAGCAGCGTAAAATACGCTGCTTTCAGTGCATTATCCTGGACGGAATGGCCTAGTTACAAATACTTCCCATTTTTTGTTCGGCCCGGGTGAGGAAAGGTTCTTCTGTGACTTTCTTCAGCACCTCACATGCCTTGGTGTAATCGGCCGTATTCTGGAATGCGGAACCCAATTCAAAATTGATGGCAGAAATCCATACCGGCTCGGTTTCATGGGCCAGGGCTTTTTCAGCATATTCAATGGCTTTGTCGTATTCCACGGACTTGTTGGCCACAATGGCCAGGTGGTAAAGCGCCCTGGGATTGGAAGGATTGGCAGCCAGGGCATTTTCACAGGCCTCGACCACATAGGTATAGTCATTCTCTTCGGGATCGACCATGGCCATTTCTTCCACAATGAATTTGTTGTAATAGGTATCGATGGCCTCATTGATGCTCGCAATGGTTTTGTCATCGCCCTTGGCCATAGCACCTTCCTTGGCCCTGGCAAAGGCTTCCAGCATCAGGTCGGTTGCATCATCCTCCAGATACACCATGCCTTTTCCCTGATGTGCCTGGTAGAGGTTCTCGTTCAGGGCCAATGCCTTATCAAAATAGGCTATGGCTTCATCGTGGGAATCGTTCTTCCAGGATCGGTTGCCTTCCAGCACATAGAGCTGGGGCAAATAGCCGGCTGCCTTTTTACTGATCTCCTCGTTGTTGCTGTACAAGGTGGCAAATTCAACCGTCTTCTCCAGGTAGGGTATGGCATTGTCATACTGTTTTCTTTTCATAAAAACAGTAGCCTGCCTGTAATATACCGAAGGGATCTGCTTCTGAGCACTTGCCTTCATGTCGTTGGCTTCGTCACCTACCGTTTCGGCAAGGCTGAGTACCTGGTTAAAATGTTCAAGGGAAATTTCATACTCCTGGTTGTTGAGCTTTTCAACACCCGTATTGAATTCATTGATCACGTCTGTGAGGGTCTGGGCAGTGAGTGAAGCTGCCAGCATCATCCCCCCAATCATTACAAATGCCCGTAACTTCATAGGTTATTCAATTGGTTAACAAATAAGAATCAGCAAATATATAATAATTGTTAACAAATACAATGCCATTTTGTTTACGCTGTATCTGAATAATTATCAGATCATTAATGGCTGGTTATTTCCCGGAATACCTCTTCGAGGCTTTTTTTCTTCAGCGAGAGAGAAAGAATGGTAAGTCTTTGATTGACAGCAAAGTTGAAAATATCGGCACGTACATCGCGCATTTCGTGTGTAGCCAATAGAAACTGTTTTTCACCTATTGGTTTTACATGATTGATAAACAGGAGTTTTCCCCAGATCTTCGGGTCCACAGCATTTTCCAGCTCCACAAGGATCGTCTGGGTTCGCTGGTCTTCCTTCTCCATGAGGGTTTCGGCCAGTTCGTTGGCTACAATCTCTCCCTTGTTGATGATCATGACCCTGTCACAAATGGCTTCTACCTCCTGCAGAATGTGGGTGGACAACAGCACTGTTTTCTGCTTTCCAATGCCGGCGATCAGGTTTCGTATGTCTGCCAGCTGATTGGGATCCAGTCCGGAAGTGGGTTCATCCAGGATCAATATTTCCGGATCATGAATCAAAGCCTGTGCCAGCCCGACCCGCTGCCGAAATCCCTTGGACAAGCTTCCGATCTTCTTGTGCATTTCGGGAGTCAGCCCCGTCATTTCAATGACCCGGGCAATCCTATCACGGGCTTTCTTCCCATGGATCAGATACAAGCCCGCCACGTACTGAAGATATTCCCGGACATACATTTCAAGATAAAGCGGATTGTGTTCCGGAAGGTAACCGATCAGCCTGCGTATCTCCCTGAGATTCTCCAGGGCAGGAAGTTCGTTGATGGTGACCGATCCCGAGTCGGGAGGCAGGGTACCGGTGATGATCTTCATGGTGGTGGATTTGCCGGCACCGTTGGGACCGATAAAACCAACCACCTCTCCAGTCTGTACGCTGAAGCTTACATGATTCACCGCCAGCTGGCTGCCATAACGCTTTGTGATGCCGTTGACCTCAATGGACATGGGAAGGTGAATAGGTTGGTTAGCCATACATGAACTGGCCCACCTTGGCAAAGTTGGATTTGGGATTCACGCACATCACCGGAATTTTTTCACTATTTGATAGCAGGTATTGTTCCTTGGCACCAAATATATAATCCACCTTGGTGATGTGCTTGGTGGTGGTGATCATAATCAGGTCGGCATGGATCTTCTTCGAGAAGGCCAGCAGTTCCTTGTGGTATTTACCTGATCCTGATTTGGAGGAGGTATGGATTTCATACTCAATGTTATTCTGGATCAGGAAGCGGATGGCAAAATTCAGGTTGATATTTACTTTTTTCTGAAGGTTCTTGTCCGCTACCGGAGCTTTGAAAAGGTGGATTTTGGAGTTCAGGTATTTGCCCAGGAAGATGGCCCATTGCAGTTTCTCCTTGTTTTCAGATTTGAAATCAATGGGAAACACAATGTCTGTATACCGGTCTTTGTCTGCAGGCGGATCCTGCACCACAATAAAGGGAACCGTCGAACCGGCCACGACCCTCAGGGCCCAGCTGCCAAAGAGTTTCTGGCTCCCCTTCATTCCATGGGTTCCCATGATCACAAAATTCACATTGTACTCCTCCTTGGAGGCATATTCTGCGATCTCCTTGAATATCTTTCCATGGTGAACATAATACCCCACGTCCTCTCCATAGTCTTTCTTGATCTCCTCCACTATTCCATCCATCTTTTTTCGGGCAGGCTCTTCATCGGCGGGTTCGTTCACAATATGAAACAATACAATGTTGTTTTTCAGAATGTGGGCCAGTTTAATGGCATGCCTCAGGGCATGATAGGATACAGCAGAAAAATCCCAGGTAACCATAATGGATTTCTTCTCTTGCTCCATGGTAGGTTTTTTTTGTATGCAGGTAAAATTAGTTGATTCTTTCTAGATTATGAAGTTAACGCCGGGAATTTGATAATATTGTATTTTTGTAGCTTGTCAAAATCAAATAAAATGAAGAGATCGACGGTTAGGGAGTTGCTGACAGCAACAGAGAAGAATGCAGAAGTACTGTTGAAGGGATGGGTCAGGACCCGGCGGGGCAACAACCAGGTGGCTTTTATTGCCGTCAATGACGGATCCATCATTCACAACATCCAGGTAGTAGTCGATCTCAGTGCTTTTCCCGAAGAAACCATGAAAAGAGTCACCACGGGTTCGAGCATCAGTGTGAGCGGCCTTTTGGTGGAATCGATGGGAAAAGGACAGAGCGTGGAAATTCAGGCCAACAGCCTGGAAGTACTGGGAGATTCGGATCCGGAAGTATATCCCCTGCAAAAGAAGGGACATTCTTTTGAATTCCTCAGGGAGATTGCCCACCTGCGGTTCCGGACCAATACCTTTGGGGCTGTATTCAGGATCAGGCACGCCCTGGCTTATGCCATCCATAAGTTCTACAACGACAAGGGATTCTTTTACCTGCATACCCCCATCATCACGGCCTCGGATGCCGAAGGTGCCGGTGCCATGTTCAAGGTGACCACCCTGGATCTGGACAATCCCCCGAAAAATGATGCCGGGGAAATAGACTTCACACAGGACTTTTTTGCCAGGCCCACCAACCTGACTGTATCTGGTCAGCTGGAAGGAGAACTGGGCGCCCTGGCCCTGTCCTCCATTTATACCTTTGGTCCCACCTTTCGTGCAGAAAATTCCAATACGCCCCGGCATGTGGCTGAATTCTGGATGATAGAACCTGAAATGGCCTTTTACGACATACATGACAACATGGATCTGGCCGAGGAATTCCTCAAATACCTGATACAATATACCCTGGAGCATTGTGCGGAGGACCTGGAATTTCTGAACCAGATGGTGGACAAGGAATTGCTGGAGAGATTGAGGTTTGTACTGGACCATCCCTTTGAAAGAAAATCCTATACGGAAGCCGTGGACATCCTCAAGAAATCTGGCAAAAAGTTTGAGTTTCCGGTGGATTGGGGACTTGATCTGCAGGCCGAGCATGAACGCTACCTGGTGGAAGAGCATTTTCAACGCCCGGTGATTCTAACCGACTATCCCAAAGAGATCAAGGCTTTCTATATGAAGCAAAACGAGGATGGAACCACGGTCAGGGCCATGGATGTATTGTTTCCCATGATTGGTGAAATCATAGGGGGTTCCCAGAGGGAAGAGGAGCTGCTCAAGCTGCAAAAAAGGATGAGGGAGATGAATATTCCTGAAGATGAATTGTGGTGGTACCTGGAAACTCGTAAATTTGGCACTGTTGAGCACAGCGGCTTTGGATTGGGATTTGAAAGATTAATCATGTTCATCACAGGAATGAGTAATATCAGGGATGTCATACCCTTTCCACGTACCCCCAGAAGTGCGGAGTTTTAGACCAACTAAAAATGCTTAAACAAAGACTTCAGCAAAAGCTATTACAAAAGCTTTCTCCCCAGCAGATCCAGATGATCAAGCTGCTGGAAATTCCTGCCATACAGCTGGAGCAAAGGATAAAAAAGGAGCTGGAAGAGAATCCGGTACTGGAAGAGGGCAACGAGGAAACCTATGCCGAACAGGAGGAGATCAAGGAAGAACAGACCACCGATCAGCAGGACGAGTTCTCCCTGGAGGATTATATGCAGGATGACGATATCCCCAGCTACAGGCTGAATGCTCGGAACTATTCGGCAGATGAGAAACGTGAAGAGATCCCCTTTTCACTGGGCAACACTTTTCGGGAGCAATTGAAGAGTCAGCTGGGCCTGAGGAAACTTTCCGAAGAGCAGGAGTTGCTGGCAGAATATATCCTGGGAAATATTGATGACGATGGTTATTTGCGCAGGGAACTGGAGGCCATTGCCGATGACCTGGCATTTTCCATAGGACTGGAAACCACCTATGAGGCTCTCCACGAAGTGCTGATGATCATCCAGGAGTTTGATCCGGCAGGAGTGGGAGCCAGAAGCCTTCAGGAGTGCCTCTTATTGCAGATTGACCGGAAGGAACAGGACGATCAGGAGATCCGTATGGCAAGATCCATCCTGAAAAACCATTTCGATGAGTTTACCAACAAGCACTATGAAAAGATCATCAACCGCCTGAATATTTCCGAAAAGGAACTGAAAAATGCCCTGGAAGAAATCCTGAAGTTGAATCCCAAACCCGGCGGGGCCGTGGGGGATACACAGTCAAAATCTTTCCATCAGATTGTTCCCGATTTCATTTTGGAAGAGAATGAAGGTGAGCTGCAACTCTACCTGAACTCAAACAATGTGCCTGAACTCAGATTAAGCAGGACCTACTCCGATATGTTTGAAAGCTATAATGCCAACAAAGCTTCTGCCAGCAAGGATGAGAAAGATGCCATCACATTTGTGAAGCAAAAACTGGATTCGGCCAGGTGGTTCATCGATGCCATCCGGCAGCGGCAGAATACCATGCTGCTCACCATGAATGCCATCCTGGACTATCAGAAAGATTATTTTTATGAGGGGGATGAAACCCGGATGCGTCCCATGATTCTGAAGGACATTGCCGATATGACAGGCCTGGATATCTCCACCATCTCAAGGGTGGTGAACAGCAAATACATACAGACGCACTTCGGCATCTATCCGCTGAAGTATTTCTTTTCAGAAGGAATGCAAACGGACAGCGGGGAAGAGGTATCCACCAGAGAGATCAAAAAGATACTGCAGGACTGCATCGATGCAGAAGAAAAACGCAAACCCCTGACGGACGATCGCCTGTCGGCCATCCTCAATGAAAAAGGTTACCAGATTGCCCGCCGTACAGTGGCCAAATACCGGGAACAGCTCGGACTCCCTGTGGCCCGGCTGAGAAAGGAACTATAGCAGGTGCATATGAAAAAGCTTGCCCCTGTTATCAGCTACCTGTTCCATCCCCTGATCATGCCCTCCCTGGGATTGCTCATCATCCTGAATTCGGGCACTTACCTGAGTCTGTATGATCCTGCTGCCAAACGTGCCGTCCTCTTTGTCATGGCACTGGGAACCCTTGTGTTTCCGCTGATGATGCTCCCCATACTTTACTACAGAAGCCTTGTCACTTCCTACAAGGACGCCAGCAGGGAAGAACGGCTTATCCCCCAGATCATCATCCTGGTGCTGTACATTATCACCTTTGTATATTTTCAAAGGCTTCCGCTGAACAGGGTGATACATGCCTACGTATTATCTGCAGCTGTATTGCTCTTTCTGGTGATCCTGCTGAACCTCCGTTTCCACCTGTGTATTCATTCTGCCGCCCTGGGGGGAATCACCGGACTGATCATTGCCCTGATCTTCTTGTTTGAAACGCCTTTGCTGGCTGTCCTTCTCCTTTCGTTGCTTGCAGCCGGCCTGACGGGAAGTTCCAGGCTTGCCCTGGAAACACACAGGTGGTGGGATGTTTTGTCAGGCTATCTGCTTGGATTTTGCGTGGTCCTGGCAACCATTCTCATTTATTGAGCCTGGCTATTCCCCATCGGGGGGATCCTTTAGATCGTTCTCGTCCAGCATCACGTTCAATTTGATAAGCACCTCATTGTAAACCTCATCAAAAAGTTCGGGGTACTGGCTATATACACGGATGGTGGTATCAAACATCTCCTTGGTGATGTGATGCTTTTCAAAGATGGGGGAAAGCATGTCGATGCTGTCAGCATCATATTTGCGGTTGAATTTGCGGTCATTGCTGACTCCATCTGCCAGATGGATATCCACCAGTACATCGACCAGGACCTCACGTTCCACAAATGCCTTGCCGGTGATGCTTTTTTGCTTCTTGCAGGCGGAGCCAATCATCAACAAAACCATCAGCAGCAATACCGGTATGCGGAAATGGCGGATCATTATTTAATGGCATTGAAACGATAACCGATCATGATCTCATGGGACCCTGTGTTGTACTTCCTCAGTGTCGAAATTCCGATGTCGTAGGCATAACCGAAGAAGAGCATCTCTTCAAAACTGTATCCCAGCATGATCCCTACGGCTTCATGGTAGCGGTAGGATACTGCTGCCCACAACATTTTTTTCCACTCTGTTCTGGCCGTAATATCAAAACCCAGCTCCTTGGGGGCCGTTCCCTTGATCATCAGGGAGGGTTCTATCAGCCAGTCTTCATCCAAATGAAAGCGATAGGCTCCAATGAGGTTGATATGGGTCTTCAGGCGGTTCAGTCCGCTCTTATTGTCAAAGATCTTTACAGAGTTGTTGAGCAATTGTGCTGCGGACAGTCCCACATAGAAGTCTTCGTCGTAGAGGTATAGTCCCAGACCGGCATCGGGCAGGTAGGAGGTGCTCACCAGGTTCAGTATGCTGGGATCGGATATATCTGCAGGATTTAACTGTGTGCCATCAATCCGGTACTGCATGATGCCGAAGGAGAGCCCCATGGAAAGGCGCATATCCCCGGAAACCGCAATGTTGTATGCATAAGATCCGGTGATCCCGGCCCTGCTGGTGGGACCGGTCACGTCGCTGTATATATATCCCCCATATCCCATATCCAGCCTTTCGTGGGGACCATAGAAAGCAATGGAATTGGTCATGGGAGGGTCGGTGAGGCCCACCCACTGAAACCTGTGGTTGGTCCGGATCTGGTAGAAATTGTGAACACCGGCAATGGCGGGATTGATCACAAAATCATTGAACATGTACTGGGTATAGTGAGGCAACTGCTGGGCCTTAAGCCCGGCTGAAGCAGCGATGATAGCGAACAAAACGATATATCTAATCCTTCTCATGCTATCTGATTATGGTTACATGCCCTGTGATGGCTTTGGCTCCAGGGTAGGGGATAATGACATAGTAATAGGTACCCACAGGTGCTTCCTTGCCCCTGGCTGTTCCGTCCCAGCGGCTTCCGCTGTCGTATCCCACCGTGGAAAAGAACAGGTCGCCCCATCGGCTGTAGACTTCCACAAGCATTTCCGGGAAGCGTTCTGCATGCTCAATTTCAAAATATTCGTTGATGCCGTCCCCGTTGGGTGAGAAGACATTAAATACCGTGAGATCCTCAATCACATCAATAAATACCGAATCCACTTCCTCACATCCGTATTCATTGGTGGCAAACACGTAATACCTGGTAGCTTCAGCAGGGGAGGCGACGGGATTGGCAATGGTGCTGTTACTGAGTCCGGTTCCAGGCGCCCAGCTGTATGCGGAGAAGGGGCCTCCTGTAACTTCCAGCTGTGCTGAGCTTCCTGCAAGTATTAAGGTATCCGGTGTGACGGCAATTCCCACCTCCGGGTAGGGACTTACGATCACTGTGTCGGTGTTGTAACACCCATAGGGACTGACGGTCTCGGTGATGGTCAGGGTAAAACTCAGCGTATCTGTGACGGGCACGGTGTACGGATCCAGAATATCGTTCCGGTCCAGGTAGGCGGAAGGTTCCCAGAGCGGGTCGTAATCCCCGGCCCCTGATAACTGTATGGTTTCCCCGTAACACACAGAGGTATCCTCACCGGCATATACATTGACCACCACGTCGCTGCTTATGATGATCAATTCATCCAGTCTGCAATTGTTTCCATCCGCGATATCCAGATTGTAGGTTCCTGCCAGCATGGATGTCCTGTCCCCGTCCGTACTGCCATCCGACCAAAGGTAGCTGTAGCTGCCGGTCCCTCCTGCCACAGTGATATCCACGGAGCCAGTGGGGCTGAATGCATTACATTCCGCAGGGGTCACCGTGTGGGAGAAGGTCAGGGCCGGGGGCTGGGTGATGGTCACAGGCCCGGTGAATACTTTCCCGGCCGAATCCACGGCCACCATCATGTAGGTGCTGTCGCCGGGCAGGTTCTCAAAGAGCGGGGTGGATACGAAATTGGCTCCGCTGTCTATGGAATACTGGACCGGCCCCAGTGCATCCTGAGGAAGGAAGAGGATGGAACCGTCATCATCCCCGAAGCATCGGACATGACTTACATTGGTCACCATCTGCATGGATTGGATGTCAAGGACCTCGACAGTTTCCTCCAAGGTGCAGCTGTTCTGGTCTCTGAGTACCACGCGATAGGTGGCTGGTGTGAGACCGGTGTATGCCGTATCGGAAGTAAATGTGCCTCCGGGTCCCGTGATGGAATACCCGTAGGGTGGGACTCCCCCTGTGCTGCCTGAAATGGTGATGGTGCCCAGGGCTCCGAAAGTCACATTGGTTTTCAGCACCTGCGCCGAGAGCGGAGCAGGCTCGCTGACCGTATCCTGGGCGCTTACCGAACATCCGTTGGCATCCCTTACATATATAGTATAATCTCCAGCCAGCAGGCCGCTAAAGGTAGAAGAGGCCTGGTAAGTGACATCATCGAGGGAGTATTCCAGGATGCCTGTTCCCCCGGAGGCGGAAACAACCAGGCTGCCATTGGAATCGCCCGCACATCCGCTCACATCACCAACGGCAATGTTATCGATCAAGAGCTCGGGAGGTGAAAGGATCTCCACCAGGGTGTCCAGAGTACAGAGATTCTGGTCTGTGAGGGTAAGCAGGTAGGTGCCGCCGGTCAGATTTGTGAAATTCCCGGAAACATCCGGAGCCGATCCATCCAGTGAATAGAGGATGGTACCGGTACCACCGGCTCCTGTGGCTGCGATGCTTCCCTCCGGGGCGCCGAAGCAACTGCTTACATCCACCTGGGTATAGCTCACGGTGATGGCAGGAGGCTCTGCGATGGTCTCCAGAGCCGGGAAGCTGACCACACATCCGTTGGCATCGGTGATGTCGAGGTTGTAAACCCCTGCAGGCAGATCGCTGAGATCTTCGGTGCTGGCAGTAAAACCGGAAGGCCCTGTCCAGGCAAAGGCATAGGGAGCCACTCCGCCCGTGACTGTGATATCGATGGTACCCGTGGAGTCACCCGCGCAGCTTACATCCGTTTTTACTGCGCTGACCAGGATTTCTGCCTCCTCAGTGATCGTGGCGATATCTGCAAAGGGAACGGGACAAGTGCGGCTGTCGGTCACCGTTACACTGTAGGCCCCTGCCTCCAGATTGGAGATGTCTTCGGTAGTGGCCGTATATCCGGAAGGACCGCTCCAGGCAAAGGTGTAGGGGGCTGTACCGCCGGTGACGGTAAGATCGATGGATCCGTTGCCTGCCCCATAGCAGTCGATATCCACCTGGGTGGTGCTGGCATCCAGTAAGGGAGGAGCCCCTACAGTTTGTGCCGGGAAGGCCATTACACATCCAAGGTTGTCTGTGACCTCGAGAATATAGGAACCGGGCAGCAAAGCCGTGATGTCCTCGCTGTTGGAGGTAAATCCCAAAGGTCCTGTCCATGCATATGTATATCCGGGAATACCCCCTGAAACGCTTGCATCAATGGCTCCATCGTTGCTTGGGAGGGGATCTCCGCAATTCAGGTCAGTGATGGCAAAGGTGGCGGTAAGGGGCGGATTTTCCAGGATGGTGACCAGGTTGTTGTAATCGCCGATGCAGCCATTGTTATCGGATATGGTCAGACTGTAATCTCCTGCGGCCAGTCCGGCAGGATCTTCATCGGTAGAAGTATAACCATTGGGTCCTTCCCAGAGAAAGTTATAGGCCGGCGTTCCCCCTGCCGGGGTGATTTCGATGGCACCGGTAGCATCCCCATTACAATCCACATGGGTGACCAAATCGACGCTTACCCCTATTCCCGGGGGTTGGTCGATGGTGAGAAAGTTAAAGGAAGAAATGAAGCAGCCATTATTATCCAGGATGAACAGTGAATAGGTGTCGGCCCTCAGGTCGGTGGGGTCCTCCACGCTGGAGGCAGGTCCATTGATGGCGCCTACCCATGAAAAGACATAGGGAGGGGAGCCCCCGGTCACTGTTATGTCGGCTGTGCCATCGTTGCCTCCGAAACACCCCACATCGGTGAATCCATCCAGGGTCAACGTCAGTGCGTTGGGTTCCCCGATGGAAAACAGGTTGGTATACACCCGGAAACAACCGTTGGCATCGGTAATGGTGACTGAATAATTGTCGGCAGGCATGCCCGTGGGATCCTCCTGGGTGGAACTGTAGCCGAAGGAAGCCCCGGTCCAATTGAAGCTGTAGGGGGGAGTCCCTCCGCTGGGAGTAATGAGGGCCGAGCCGTCGCTGCCTCCGTTGCAGCTTACATCGTTCACTGCATCCAGGTTGATGTTTAAAGGCAATGGTTCGTTGATGATGGCAAAGGAGGAAAAGACCCTGGTGCAACCGTCACCATCTTCAATGACCAGGTCATAGGTGTCAGCCACCAGGTTCACAGGATCTTCGTCGTTGGAGACCAGTCCGTTGACCTGTCCTACCCAGGAAAAAAGATATCCTCCTGCTCCCCCGCTTACCGTGATGCTGGCCGTACCATCGTTGCCCAGGTTGCAAAGCACATCCGTGGTGGCATCAAGCGTTGCAATGATCTGGGTGGGCTGAGCTACTGTATAGGGGCCCAGATTGGAGGTACACCCGTTGCCGTCTGTAATGGCCACGAAATAGTTGCCGGCTGCCACATTGACTATGTCCTCTGCAGTGGAGGAATAGCCGGAAGGTCCGGTCCATGCATAGGTATACCCTGTGCCCGAGCCTGAAGGTGTGCCCCCCGCGGGAGTAATGGAAATAGAGCCTGTGGCTTCACCAAAGCATGTGACATCGGTGATATTGTCCAACACCGCGGAGACGAGGGTGGGGTTGTTGATGGTCATGGTAGGGGTCACATCCGTGGTGGTACAGGTACCCTGGTCACGCACCGTCACCGTGTAATCGCCCTGGGGAAGCCCTGTAAAATTCCCGGAAGTATTGGTCAGTATGACGGGTCCGGCCAGGTCGAAAAAATAGCTCCCGCTTTCGCCGGTGGCGGTAACAGAAATGGTTCCGTCGCTGGCGTTGTTGCAGGTGATATCGGTGGAACCGAAAGTACTGATGCTTATGGCGTTTGGCCCATTTACCGCAATGACCGTGGTGCCCACGTCTTCATTGAGGTCCTCGATCACGATCACATGGGAGGCAAATTTCCTTCGGCCAAAACTGGTGATCATGGTATCCGTGGTGGGGCCTCCAAAATCCACAGGACTCCCTCCCCCTTCATAGATGTACCATTCGTAGGGACCTACTCCCCCGGTGAAGGTAAAGCTTATGGTTCCATCAGTGCCGTCAGAACAGGTGGTTGGGGTGGAGCTCACATCGGTGATGGTGATGACCTGTGCAGACAGGTTTGCTGCAGACAGGGCAAATAAGAGGATGGCAACTATGCAATACCTGTATATTTTCATAGAGACTCTAATTCGTACCGGTACCGGTAATACAGCATATTCTTGTATTTGGTTGCAATTGACCTGGTACAGATTGCTCAGATTGTCATAAAAATAGGGGTTCTGGGGCAATGGGGGATGCAAAGTTTTAAACAATGCCCTCTTTCTCAATGGCTGAGAGATACTTCCTGGAGATTTGCCTGACAGGGTACCTGGCGGCAAGCAATCCGATCAGGAGCACGGTGATCCATATCAACAGTATATCAATTACTTCAATATGAACAGGATAGGCATCGATGATGAAAGATCCACTACCCGTGAGTTTGATCAGCCCAAAACGTTGCTGAAGCCAGCTGATGGTGGTGCCCAGGATCAAACCGGAAAGGCTGCCAATGACAGAGATCAACCAGCCTTCCACCAGAAAGATCTTCTTGATCAGGGATTTGCCTGCTCCCATGTTGCGCAGGGTAAGTATATCCTTTTTCTTTTCGATGATCAGCATGGAAAGGGAACCGATGATGTTGAAGGAGGCAATGATGAGAATAAAGGTCAGGATCAGGAAAATGGCCCACTTTTCCGATCTCATGACCTTGTAAAAGAGCTCATTTTGCTGTTGCCTGTTCTGCACCTTCATTCCTTCTCCCAGCAAATCAACGATCTCTTGCTGTACTTCATCGGCTGGAAAACGGGAATCGAGTCTTAGCTCAATGGAAGAGACCTCCCGATCATAGGAAAGAAGGTCCCTGACAAAGGCTATATCAGTGATAAGGTACCTGGAGTCAATCTCCTGTTCAATGGAAAAAATGCCCGATGGATACAGGAAATCCCGTCGGATCGACTCTTCCGGATTGGACATGTTGATTTTGGCTTTCCGATCGATGGTGTAGACCCAGAGGGGATCGATGAAACTGAGTCCGATGCCCAGTTTATAGCCCACTCCCTGCCCCACCACCGCATAGGCCCGATTCTGGTCTTTCAACTGCATGGTACCGTCATACACCATGGAATCGAGTCCGCTGACTTCCTGGAATGACTCATCCACTCCCTTGATGGTGGCGATGTGCTGCCTGTCTCCATAAAGCAACAATACATTTTCTTCAAGCACTTCAGACAGGGCTGCCACGCCCGGAAGCTCCAGGAGGGACTTGGTGACAGCCGGGTCGGGCACAAAGGTTTTCCCCTCGGTGGCAGAGATCCTGATCTCCGGGTCAAAGGCATTAAACAGCGATTTTACCACCGCATCGAAGCCATTGAACACCGACAATACTATGACCAGGGCCATGGTGCCCGTGGTGATCCCCAATATGGAAATCCCGGAGATGATGTTGATGGCATTCTGGGATTTTTTTCCCAGGAGATACCTGCGCGCTATATAGAACGAGAGATTCACTTCCGACACTTTACAATGAGGCCGGTTCCGGAGGGATGTACCCTTCTCACATCAGCCAGGTTGAGCAAGTAACAAAAGGGATAGGTGATCAGGTAGTAGAAGGGAAGCAGCAGCAGAAAGACTTTGCTCACATTGGCCAGGATAATGGGATATTTCATGGACAGCTTCCAGGAAATCTTTCCCGGAACCCCATAGGAATAGTTGATCCGGATATCGTCAAAGCCGGCCTCCCTCAGCTTTCCGTCGATCTCTTCCACCCCATAGCCATCTCTTACATGTTCGTCAATGAATGATTCATCATGCTCGTGGTGTACATCCGAACCTCCCTGGTCCGAAGGGGTGGAGATCAGTAGAATCCCTCCCGGTTTCAGGCCCCTGTATATGCGTTGAAATACGGTCCGGTCGTCTTCAATGTGCTCCATGACGTCCACCGACAGCACCAGGTCCCACTGTTCAAGATTTTCCAGCCTGGTCAGGTCCGCGTACTGAAAATCCACCTTTTGATCCCGGCCGATGGCACCAAAAAACTGCTTGCAGTCGTCCACCTGTTCCTGTTTGATATCCAATCCTGTGATCCTGGCATCCGGATATTTGCCCGAGAGGTAATAGACATATTGCCCGAAACCCGAACCTGCATCTGCTATATGCTCCGGATCAAACCCACCTTTGTCCAGTTCCCTCAACTCGCGCCGTATGTGCCACGAACGCAGCAGGAGCAAATCCAACAAGCGATAAAAAAGTTTCCTGAGGAAGGGAGTTTGGTTGAATATACGGCCAAGGCTGCGTTTGATGGGATCGTACTGCATCATTCTTCATTTAGGAGGTCCTCAATCCGGTCATAGTAGTCGAGTGAATCATCCAGGAAGAAAACGAACTGAGGAATGTGCCTTAACTGGTTTTTGAGCCTGTTGCCCATGGCATTTCGGACCCATCCGGCCTTTTCAGAAATGGCCTTTACGGTTTCTTCGGCTCCTTCTCCGGGAAAGACGCTCAGGTAAACCTTCGCCACACCCAGATCCGGGCTGATGCGAACCACGGTCACTGTGATCATCTTCCCCTGGGTAATATCCGGTCCGCTCCGCTGAAGATATTCTCCCAGCTCCTTCTGAAGCAGGCGTGATACTTTCTGTTGACGGGGGGTGGTCATGGGGGCAAAAGTACGTTTTTTAAAGAACATTTTATAGTTTTGCACGATGGACACAGTATTGAGCGGGATCAGATCCACCGGAAACCTTCACCTGGGGAATTATTTCGGAGCAGTGAAAAATTTTGTGAAGATGCAACACGAAAACAGGTGTTTCTTTTTCGTGGCGGACTACCATGCTTTGACCACCCATCCCAAGCCGGAAAACCTGCATGACAATATCAAGAAGGTCCTGTCGGAATACCTGGCTGCCGGACTTGATCCGGAGGTGGCCACCCTGTACATCCAAAGCGATGTGCCAGAAATAATGGAACTTTACCTCCTGCTAAACATGAATGCCTATGTGGGGGAGCTGGAACGCACCACCACATTTAAGGAAAAGGTCCGCAACCAACCTGAAAACGTCAATGCTGGCTTGCTCACCTATCCCGTGCTCATGTGTGCGGACATCATTGTACACCAGGCTGACAAGGTGCCGGTGGGAAAGGACCAGGAGCAGAACCTGGAAATGGCACGGAAGTTTGCCAAGCGCTTCAACCACATGTATGGAGTGGAGTATTTTACCTTGCCCGAGCCTTACAACTTCGGGGAGGAACTGATCAAGGTTCCGGGACTGGATGGTACCGGAAAGATGGGCAAAAGCGAGGGAAACGGAATCTACCTGGCCGATGATCCGGAGGTGATTCGTAAGAAAGTAATGCGTGCAGTAAGCGATGCCGGCCCTCAGAAGCCCAACTCACCCATGAGCGAACCCGTCGCCAACCTGTTTTACCTGCTTGAACTCCTGTCCGCTCCCGATACGGTAAAGCATTTCAGAGACTCTTACAACGACTGCAGCATTCGTTACGGGGACCTCAAAAAGCAACTGGCCGAAGACATCATCTCCTTTACCTCTCCCATCCGGGAGCGAATCAATGACATCTACCTTGATTCCGATTATCTGCGCAAGGTGGTTAAGATGGGGGCGGAGAAAGCCCGGGAAAGCGCTTCCAAGACCGTACGCGAGGTACGCGAGATCCTGGGTTACAAACCATTCTAAAAAATAAAAGTCCGCCTGGAAGAGACGGACCTGGCCCCGAGTGCTCTGGGGAATATGATGGATGAACTGTCATGCTATTAATTGCAAAATGCGTGCCAAAAGCATCACAGTCTCCAATCTATCTCCTCTTTTCCCTGTTCTTTGAGGTAGGCATTGGTGCGGGAAAAATGGCGGCAGCCAAAAAATCCATTGTAGGCCGACAGGGGGGAGGGATGCGCTGCTTTCAGCACCAGGTGCTTACTGCCATCAATCAGGCTTTGCTTGGCCTGGGCATACCGACCCCAGAGCAGGAAGACCACCCCGCTTTTTAACTCCGACACCCTTTCAATGACCCGGTTCGTGAACGTTTCCCAACCCCTGTTCTGGTGTGAACCTGCCTGGCCGTTACGCACGGTCAGGGTGGCATTGATAAGCAGCACCCCCTGGTCGGCCCACGGCTCCAGGTTTCCGTGGGCAGGGACAGGGATCCCCAGGTCTGAGTGCAGCTCCTTGAAGATATTCACCAGAGAAGGTGGCTGGGGAATCCCCTGGGGTACGGAAAAGCACAAACCATGGGCCTGGCCCTTGCCGTGATAGGGATCCTGGCCCAGTATCACCACCTTGACCCGATCGAAGGGAGTGTGCTTAAATGCGTTGAATATGAGGTTCCCGGGAGGATAGATGGTGTATACCCTTTTTTCCTCCAGGAGAAACTGCTTCAAATCACTGAAATAAGGAGAACGGAACTCTTCCATCAATACTTCTTTCCATCCCTCCTCAATGATGGGATTGATTGCCTGCATAGCATGGAAAGTTAGCAAAACTGTGGCAGCCGGGCAATGCTTTATAATGTAAACCTGGCGGAAAGGATGAAGTTTCGCCCCGGCCCGCTTACCCCCGAGGCATATGGTTTATAAAACTGGTCAAACACATTTTCAATGGCAAGCACGAAGTTCAGGTGTGCTCCTGCCTGAAACCCTGCCTTGATATTGGCTGTCCACCAGGAGGGAAATCCGAACATCATCGCTTCTGCTTCGTTGTCTTCCCCATAGGGAGAGAAATCATCATCATATTTCCACCCCTGGTAAACAATATAGGTTTCAATGAAAAATGTGCTTTTCCGGTATGTCAGGGAGGTCCGGCCGAAGATGGGAGGGATGTGCCCCAGGGGAACCCCATCACTCAGGTTATATCCCCTGGTATAATTTAATGTGCTCTTCAGTAAAAAATTCTTGTTCGGGTTGGCAGTGAGGCCCATGGAAACGCCGTAGATATGAGCCTGACCTGCATTATAATTGGTGGTTACCCGATAGAGGTCGCCATCGTATTCCAGGGAATCCTGCCCGTTGAGCCGGTAAGCAGTTCTGACAATGGCATCGTTCATGAATGTATAAAATCCCACCAGCTGTATCTTCATATATCCCTCCACGAACCTGATGATTCCCAGCTCGGCGTTGTAGGTATATTCAGGAGAAAGATCGGGGTTGGGAACGGTCACATTACCATCCTTGGCCCTCACTTTTCCATAGTCATCCACATTGGGATTTCTGAATCCGGAGGAGAGGATGGTATTCAACTGCCAGCGGTCCGAAGGGGTGTACACCAACCCCGCACTGGCAGTCAGGGCCCCGTTTTTAATATCAATCCTGTCGTAGGGAAGCAGCGGGTTGTCAAAGGATGAGCTCAGGACCCCCCAGTTGTATCTGGTGCCCAGGTTCAGCACCATTTTGCTATGGGGAATCCATTTGTAGCTGGCATAGGCTGAGGCATTCCATGTTTGGCTGCCACCTTCCGGGTACCGGGTTTGTGCCGGGATTTGTTCCCCGGAGCGGATGTTCTCATACCAGGCTTCTGAATTCACCAGGTTATGGGTGACCTCGGCCCCATAGTGCAGTTTGTGCCGGGCACTCCACACCTTCAGGAGGTCCAGGTTCAGGCTGAGTACCCGGACATCCTCTTGCTGGGTAAGCAATTCATCGTTCCTGAATTTGCGGGAATAGCGGTCCTCATCAATCAACTGGTAGGAGGCCAGGGTGGTCATATTGGTAAAGAGGGCATTGTGCTTTTTCAGGACATTTTTCAGGGAAACCAAAAGCCTGTTTTGCGGTCCGTAATAATACTGTGCATATTTCAGGTTTTCGCCCTGGTAGTCGTTCAATTTGTCCAGCCGGTCGATGTCCGAAGAGGTGGAATACTGCATGTTCAGCATCCAATCCACATATGGAGAGGGAGCATATCTGATTTTCTGAAGCAGGTCGAGTTGACTGTAGGCCGTATTCAGCTGGACCAGTGGATTGGGATTGGCCAGGGTGGAATCCACTCCATTCACCTGGTCCACATAATCCATGATCTGTCCCCAATCCCCCAGGGTGGGATTCCTTCTGTTTCCAATCCGGGTATTGCCCAGGTCTTTATAGGTGATGCTGGTCAGGGAGGCCCATTTTTTTCTTCCGGCAGAAAAATCCAGGTGTCCCTTTTTTCCTTGCTGGGCCGAACTGTATTGGATCTGGGCATTGGCAAAAAAGTGGGATGTGCTGTCTGTCCCCAGTAGCGGATCCCTGGTGTAATAATGGATCACTCCGCCCAGGCCATCGCTTCCGTACATGATGGAGGTGGGTCCAAAAATGACTTCGGTGCGCTCAAGAATGGAGTGATCGATGGTGATGGCATTCTGGAGATGTCCGTTCCGGTAGATGGCATTGTTTAATCTGACCCCATCCACCACAAGCAGGATCTTGTTGGCTTCGAATCCCCGGAGTATGGGGCTGCCGCCTCCTCCCTGAGATTTCTGGATGGCTATGTTTCCTGTACTTTCAAGGATTTCGGCTGAGGTGAGCCCGGTGCTTTCCATCAGTGCATCTTCTTTCAGCACGTCCACCATGTAGGGGATGATCAGGGTACTCTCTCGCGATTTGGAAGCCGAAATGACATATTCATCAATCAGGATCCTTTTCCTGTCCATGGACACCCGGGTTTGTCCGGCGATGTCGCTTTTGATGAAGATCCTGGTCAGGTAGGAGGGGTGCTGAAAAATAATGCTATCCTCATCCGCAAATATGGACAGGTCAATCACCCCCAGTGTATCGGTGATGGCGGCCCGTGCTTTGGTCGAATTAAATACTGCCACATGCTCAATGGGAGCCCGGTCGGAGGAGCTGATCACCGTAATTTTTTGCGCACTCACCCTGCAAGGGAAATACAATACACTAATTATGAGCAGTATACGAATTTGCATGGACCTGAAAAATACGCAATTATAAATCAAAAACTGTACCAAGCTGTTGTGTTGGTAATTTTCCGGTGATGCAAGGGGCGAAATTCATATTTTTGGATCAAACAGGTCAGGAATGTTGAAACGCTTTCTCTATGCTGGAATCTTTGCGGTGGTGTGTCTGGGACTGGTGACGGTGTTTCTGATCAAACGCTTTGACAGGACGGTCCCTTTGGAAGTCCGGCAGGCCATTCCGGGGGATGCCATTCTTTTTGCAGAAAACATTGATTATAAGTACCTGACCGAATCCTTTCTGAACGAGAGCCGGATGTGGACCGATTTTCTGAATATGGCCGGCAGGGAGGATCTCGATTCCCTGATCGATCTGGCATTCGGTCAGATCCAGAGTTCCGGGACCCTGGAGGACTTCTTATTTAAGGAGGGATTGAATCTCTCCCTTCATAAGCTGGGCAAGGAACAGCTTACCCCCCTGCTCTACCTGCTCTATTCGGAAGTTCATGGCGACCACGAGTTCGAACAGATGATATTGGGCCTGCTGGAAGAAGAGGCCATGGTGCATGAGCGAAAGTACGAAACAGAGACACTCTATGATGTTTCAGGGGGACCCGGCATGATACCGGGAAAATTCACCTTTGCCTGTACGGAAGGATTATGCCTGATTAGTCCCTCTTCCATGCTGGTGGAGGAAGCCGTTAGAACCATTCACTCAGGATCGGGCTCCATGGAGCAAAGCGGACTTCAAAAGGTACGGGAGACAGCAGGAAAGTACGTTCATGCCAACTTCTATATCCATTACAAAAAGCTACCGGAACTTTTTTATCCCTTTATCAAGGAGGCAGCCCGGCACCGACTGGAGGGCCTGGCAAATCTAGCCTCGTGGGGAGAACTGGACCTGGATATTAAGAAGGATGCCGTCGTTCTCAATGGCATGACCCATGCCGATCCTGATGCTCCACTGCTCCTGGGGGCCTTTGCAGGTCAGACACCGGTTAAAATGGAATTACACAAAGTATTGCCTTCCGGTACTGCGCATTTTCTGCACCTGGGGATCGGGGACAGGACCCAATTCAAGGACCAGATCCTGAGCTACATGCAGGGACTTGGACTGGGGCAGGAATATGAAAGTGAGGTACAAAGGCTTGAACAGTTGTACGGATTCAATCCCGTGGAAGATCTATCCCGGATCGTGGACGATGAAATGGCATGGTTTTCCATCGAGGGAGAAACCCGCTCCAAAGAAGAGGAATTGATCATTTTTGAGACCAGGAGCCGAAGCGAAACCGTGGAGGTGGTGATGAATTGGGTGGAACAGTATCTGCAACTGCACGCATTTGATATGCGTTCCCTGAGACAGGTATATCAATTGGATAATCAATCGAGCTTCAATATTTATTCCCTTCCCGATCCCTTCTTCAAGGAAAGCCTGCCAGGCTCCCTGTTCAACAGCTATTTTACGGTATATGAAAACCACCTGATATTTGGTCCTTCGGTGGAGGCCCTCTCCAGGGTTATATATCAGAATGTGCTGCATAAGACCTTCGTGAGTGATCCTGTATATGAAGAGATTTCTGATTATTTGTCCAACCGAAGCAACCTGACCCTGTTTTTCAGACCTTATGCCTTTCTGGATTACAAACAGGATTTATTGGGAGGCTCCATGGAGGGAAAGCTGGACAACATGGAGTTTTTCCTTCGCCGGATACCCGGAGTGGTGATTCAGTACAGCACCGAAGGGGACCTTTTTTACCAGAGTGTGAGTTTTAAATATACTTCCCAGGTCAGGGACAAGGCGCTCACAGTGTGGGAAAGCCTGATCGACACCACGGTCATCACCAAACCAGCCATTGTGATCAACCACAACACCTCCGAAAAGGAGATCTTTGTGCAGGATGCTTCGGGCAAGGTGTACCTGATCAACGGCAGGGGACGCATTTTATGGAAACAACCATTGGAAGGACCCATCATGGGCAGCGTTCAACAGGTGGATTTCTATAAAAATGGAAAATTGCAATACCTTTTTAACACCTCCGAAAAGATCCATTTGATCGACAGGAACGGCAATTATGTGGAAAGATACCCCATTGCCCTCCGATCCCCGGCCACCAGTCCGCTTGCGCTCTTTGACTATGACAAGAACCGGGACTATCGCCTCTTTGTGGCCACCAGGGACCGGAGAATATATGTGTATGATATTGCCGGGAACTTGATTACCGGATGGAGATTCGGGAAAACGGAATCCATGGTATCCGGAGAAATTCAGCACTTCAGGGTGCAGGGCAGGGACTATATTGTGGCAAGGGACCAGAACCGAGGCTATTTCCTCGATCGCAGGGGAAGAGAAAGGATCCGCCTGGGGCAGAGGGTGCAGTTGTCGCCCCAGAATCCCGTCAACCTGGATATGAACATCAGGGAGGCAAAGCCCAGGTGGATATCCACGGATACTGCTGGAAATATCATCGCCATCTATCTGGATGGCTCGGTATCGACCCTGAGGCCCGGAAGTGCGTCTTCAGGCCATTTTTTTCGCCTGGAAGACCTGGACAGGGATGGCATTCCAGAATTCATCATGGCCGAGGATAATGTATTAACGGTAACGAAACAGGATGGAGAACGTATATTTGATTACAAGGTACGTGGGAAAATCAGCGAAATGCCTGATATTTATAAATTCTCTGCTTCAGATGTGAAGATCGGGATCACCGACCGATCGAGGAACCTTATATACCTGCTCAATTCCGATGGATCACTCTATGAAGGGTTTCCATTGGAAGGGACCACAAGATTCAGCATTGGCTATTTTGCGGGCTCCGACAGCCGGTTTAACCTGATTGTGGGAAGTGAGAACAATTTCCTCTATAACTATTCAATCCAATAATGATGAGGAGAAGAAGACTGAATTATGGCTTTCTGGGACTACTGTTAATGTCTTTCGTGATCAACTCCTGTCACAAAGAGTATTTCCAGTTGGATAAATTATCGGACGAAATGGAGATCCGGCCACATTTGGTGGCTCCTTTGATCCAGGGATCCGTGTCCATGGGGGATATTGTGGAATTGTTTGATACTGCCAGTTATCTGGGAGAGTTTGCAGATGGCCTGATCTATCTGGCCTTCTCAGATACCCTGCTGAATCTCAGTGTGGATACCCTGGACCTGGTCATCGATAACTATTACGACGAGACCTATTTTTCTCCTGAAATAGGTACGGATCCCCTGTTTCTGGCCAGCGGCATTGGAGATACAGTACATTTTCAGAAAAGCACCTACTACAGCGTTCAAACCGAAGGTGAAAGCCGGCTCGACAGCGTCGTTTTCAAAGGAGGCGACATGCAGATTGAGGTAGTCAGTGGGTTCCGGCACCGCGGGGTGATGACCGTGAGCAGTGATTTTATCCGCGATCCGGGAGGGAATACCTATGCAAATTCCATTATCATTACCAGTGCAGCAGGAGACTTTACGGGCTCGATCAATCATAGCCTGGAAGGTTATTTCCTGGAAACCATCAAGCAGGGCGATTCCAGCGTTTTCCGTGTGGACTATGACCTGGCGCTGATCAACAGCGGCAATCCAGTGGGCCCCGCAGAAAGCTGTGCCATCAATACCAGCATGACCGATCTGGGATTTTATGGCCTTTTTGGATACCTGGATCCTTCAGAATGGGTTACCGAAAGGGGCTCAGAGGAGATCCCCATTTATGCTGATTATCCTGCCCTATCACACCTGAAACTGGCCGATCCCAGGATCGACCTGCATACCGAAAGTTCTTTGGGAATCCCGTTTGAGCTCACGCTGGACAGTGTGATCGCTACTGCAGATGACATGAGCACGCTGACCCTGGAGTTCTATGAAGGGCACCCGTTTAAAATTCCGGCCCCTTCCATTTCCCAGGTGGGTGAAACGGCCGATGGATGGTTCCAGATTAATAATCAGACTTCAAATTTCCACGAATTGCTGAATCTGGCGCCTCACAGCCTTTCCTACCGGATAAGCGGTGGCATTGATCAGGATATCCCGGACCAGAATCATTTTTTGCTCGATTCAAGCCGGTTCATGCTGGAGGCTGAATTCCTTATTCCCATGGATCTCAGGTACACGGCCTATGCCATGCAGGATACCATTGAGTTTGATCTGGGGGAGGAAGGGATAGATACCTCCATGGTTAAGGAGGTGCAATTGAAAGTCAGCACGGTCAATGAATTGCCCCTGGAGCTGGATCTGCAATTGCTCCTGCTGGATGATGCTTACCTGGTACTCGATTCGGTGTTTGAGCAGGAGGGGGTATTTCTGCTTGCCTCAGAAGTGGATGCTGACGGTGAACTGATCAGTGCCAGTGAGCAGATCAACGAGGCAGATTTCCCAACTGAGAAACTGGGAAAACTGGAACAGGTACGTTACATGTTGGTGGTAGCCAGGCTGGTCACTTCCGGTCAGGGGCAAGAGTATGTGAAATTCTATTCCGGTTATTCGCTGGATTTTGAAATATCCTTGCATGCCAGTTTAAGACTTAATACACAGGAACTATGAGGGATCGATGGAGAATAATACCCGTATTGGGAGTTATACTTAGCCTGAGCCTGCACCTGGAGGCCCAGGTCACAAATACCCTGTATTTCATGCAGGGTGTGCCACAATCCAACAGGATCAATCCGGCCCATCAGCCTGCAGGGGGTTTCTATTTGGGACTGCCGGGAGCATCACCACTGACCTCAGAACTATCCACCAGTTCCATCTCATTTGGAGATGTTATTTTCCCCCATCCTTCCGAAGACTCCCTGATTACCTTCCTCCACCCACTGGCCGACAATGCGGATTTTCTTCAGAAGCTGAAGCCCTTGAATTACGTGATCTCTGATGTGGGGACCTCCCTGTTTTCCCTGGGATTCAGGACCGGGGCAGGGTATTTTTCCCTGGATATTACCTCAAGACTGGAGGGGAACATATATATTCCCGGTGACCTGGCGCGGCTGGTCATTGAGGGCGCCAATGAGGGGGTTACCTATGAGCTGGATGGCATCGGAGCTGACCTTTCAGGCTTTGAGGAGGTTTCACTGGGATGGTCCTATGAACTGGGTCAGAATATCCAGATCGGTGTGCGCGGAAAGCTTCTTTTCGGAATAGGGAACCTGACGACATCCAAATCACAATTGTCCGTCACTACCTCCGAGGAGGTTTGGAACCTGCGATCGAGCATGCTTGTGAATGCTTCCCTCCCCTTTGCCGAAGTGGTCTATGACGACGAGGGCATGGTGGAGGACATCCTGATTGATGAGGAGCTGGAAAACCTTAACGCCTCTTCCATTGCGCGCTATGCCTTCAATCAAAACAACCTGGGAGCAGCCATCGATCTGGGCATCAATTACAGACCGGGCGATCGCTGGTTAATCAGTGCAAGTCTCCTGGATCTGGGCATGATACGCTGGAAGGACAATGTACATCAGGCTAGCTATGAAATAGAATATGATTATACCTCGGTGGATGTGGATCCCATTGATTTTATAGATGACCGTACCATCGACACCTATGCAGACAGTGTCCTGAATGCCCTGGCCGACACCTTATCAGGGGGACTGACCACGGGGCCTGGTGGGGCATACAGCAGCCGGCTCAATACCAAGCTCTACCTGGGTGCATCCTTCTACGTGACACCCAGCATCAATTTCGGGTTACTTTCCCGCACGGATTTTCTGCGCGATGCCATTGTGGAACAGCTTACGGCATCTGCCAATTTCAGGGCCGGACGTTTCCTGAATTTCAGCCTGAGCTATTCCTATATCAACAATTATTTCAAGAACCTGGGGGCCGGTGTCTCCTTCAATGCCGGGCCATTCAACCTGTATGTGATTTCCGATAACGCACTCAATGCTGTCTTCTGGCCACAGGAAGCCAGCACGGCCAACCTGTGGTTGGGATTGAACCTGGTTTTTGGCTACAGGGAAAAACTTGACCGTCCGCTGATTTACTGATTCTTTATCTGCTTGGCCATGTTGGTGGCAAATACGAAGTTGTTCAGTGCCTCATTATCGGTCTGGAGTATCTCTTTCCGGGTCCCTTCCCAGCACTTGCATCCCTGGTAGATGAAGATGACCTTATCTCCAATTTCCAGGACTGAATTCATGTCGTGGGAATTGACTATGGTGGTCATGTTGAACTCCTCGGTGAGCTCACTGATCAGGTTGTCGATGACGATGCCTGTTTCCGGATCCAGGCCGGAGTTAGGCTCATCGCAAAGCAGGTACCTGGGGTTCAGTGCTATGGCCCGCGCGATGGCCACCCTTTTTTTCATTCCCCCACTTAATTCAGCCGGGAAGAGGGTATTGGACCCGGTGACCCTGACCCGTTGCAGGCAGAAATTGGCGCGGTCAAGTTTCTCTTTTTTGGACTGATGTGTAAACATATCCAGGGGAAAAAGCACATTTTCCTCCACCGTCAGGGAATCGAACAAGGCTGCCCCCTGGAAAAGGACCCCCATCTCTTTTCTGATCATTTGTCTGTCGCTGGTGTCGAGGCGAGTGAATTCCTGGTCGTTATACCAGATCTCTCCTTCGTCCACCTCGATGAGTCCGGCAATGGACTTCAGCAGAACGGTTTTGCCTGAACCGCTCCGGCCAATGATCAGGTTGCATTTCCCCTGTTCAAACCGGGCACTCACATCGTTGAGCACAAACTCCCCCTCATAACTCTTATACAGGTTCTTTACTTCAATCATTGCAGGATGGTTCTGGTAAGGATCAGGTTGGCCAGCAGGATGAGGATGCTGCTCTGGACCACTGCCCTGGTGCTGGACCTTCCCACCTCCACAGCTCCTCCTTTCACATAATAACCGAAATAGGAGGAGACAGAGGTGATAATGATCGCATAAAAAACAGTTTTGGTCAGGGCATAACCAATGTAGTAAGGGTAAAAGGCATACTGGATGCCATAGATGAATTCTGAAGGCGGTATGATATCGGCCACCACACAGGAAAAGTACCCGCCAGCCAGTCCGACGATGATGCTAAGCAGGCAAAGGATGGGAAAAAAAAGGACCGAGGCGATCACTTTGGGAAGGATCAGGTAAGAAGCTGAATTTACGCCCATCACTTCCAGGGCATCAATTTGTTCCGTGATCCGCATCATGCCCAGCTCAGAGGCAATGCTGGACCCCACCTTCCCGGCCAGGATCAATGCCACCATGGTGGAGGAAAACTCCAGCAGAAGCGAATCTCTCACTGTGACTCCCACCAGGTATCTGGGCAACAGGGGGTTTTCGATATTGAAATTGGTTTGGATGGTAATGACCGCGCCCACAAAGAGCGAGATGATCACCACAATCGAGAAGGAGTTGATGCCTGTTTTCTGGATCTCACGCATGGTTTGACGGTACAGGATGCTGAATTTCTCTGGCCGGCTGAAGGCCCGGATCATCAAAAGAAAATAGGATCCAATTTGTGTAAGCAACCGCATTTAATGCTTCCAATTTTATGTAATATATCAATTATTGTGTAAAACATCCGAAGTGTCGGGAGAGTTAATGAAAAAGCCCTTATATTTAATGTAAATAGCGACAGAGAAGTCCTGAAATCCCCCTTTTTAACTCATGGATAAGAACAATTTCTGTGTAATCATGGCTGGCGGAATCGGAAGCCGTTTCTGGCCACTCAGCAAATCAAAATGCCCCAAGCAGTTTCTGGATATTCTGGGAACCGGAAGAACCCTTTTACAGGGGACCTACGACAGGTTTATCAAACTCATGCCCCCGGAACAGATCTTTATCGTAAGCAACCTGGAATACAAAGAACATATAGTTAAGCAATTGCCGGAACTTCCTGAGGAGAATATTCTTCTGGAGCCTTCCCGAAGAAATACAGCACCATGCATTGATTATGCCAATTTCAGGATTCACCGCAAGAATCCGGAGGCGAGAATTGTGGTGGCTCCCTCGGATCATTTGATTATCAAGGAGGAGGAATTTCTCCGCGCAGTCAGGCAGGGACTGGATTTTGTGGCATCCAGGGAGGCATTGCTTACCATGGGAATTGTCCCGAGCCGGCCGGAGACGGGGTATGGATATATCCAGTCCCTGGGGGAGGAGCTTAAAGGCTACGAATCCACCGGGCTCAGGAAAGTGAAAACATTTACCGAAAAACCCGATCTGGAGCTTGCAAAGGTATTCCTGAGCAGCGGGGATTTTTACTGGAATGCCGGTATTTTCTTTTGGTCGCTGAATACCATCATGAACTCATTTGAAGAGCACCTGCCTGAGATCCATAACTTGTTCAAGGAGGGGATGGAGAAATACGGAACTGATCAGGAAGGTGAGTTCATCCAGGAGACCTATGGGAATTGCCGCAACATCAGCATTGACTACGGAATCATGGAAAAGGCCGACAACGTCTACATGCTGATATCAGAGTTTGGATGGTCTGATCTGGGTACCTGGGGCTCCCTCTACGAACAGCTGCAAAAGAACGAGCAGGAAAACTCCATCACCGGGAAGCATGTATTCATGTACGAATCATCCGGGAACGTGGTGAATGTGCAGGACCATATGCTGGTGGTTTTGCAGGGGCTGAAGGATTATATTGTGGTTCAGAACGAGAACATCGTGCTGGTATGCAAACGCGAGGATGAGCAGAAGATCAAGCAGTACGTCAACGATATCAAAACCGAGATCGGTGAGGATATGATGTAGTCGCATATATTCTGTCGCCGCTGAAAACCGTCACTGCGTGACTGTTTGTAGGCGGCTTCCAGAACATATGCTCCCCGCCAAGGCTTCGGAATCATAATACTCAGTCCGGAAATAAAAAAAACCGCACCTGATGAGATGCGGTTTCATATGTTATGAGCCAGGGTTAATACTCCCAGAGGTCGTGTTCCATGATGAACAGATCGTTCTTGATCCGTTCAGCTTCCAGCAGTATATCCTGTCCAACCTTGTAGTCGGTCAGCATCCGGTTGCCGAACTCATTGGATTCGGCAATGATGGTGCTGGAGAAGCGCCGTTGCATGAAAAGGTCGTCAAACGATATGGATTGGGCATCATTTCTGGGATTGTATACCGCATGGGTGGCAAACAACCTGCGGCACTGCTCAAAGCTGACCACGAAAGGCACCCTGTACCTTGGAGAAGGCAGGGGTTCCCCGGTGATCTCATCATATCGCTGGTAGTAGATGGGGGCCAGGGCCACAATGCGAACCTTCATGGTGGAGTGTTTTGCGTCAAAAAACCATGCTTCCTGCAGTTGCCATTGTAGAATATCGGTCATACCCTGCTGTACTTCCAGGAAATTACCGTTGTCATCATACACCGAATCCCCTCCCGAATTGCGATAGACTTCTTCCAGGCTGGAAACCACTGAAAATGGATCCTTCCATGCAGTAATGGCGTTGTAAGCGTAAGGAGTAATCTCCTCGCTCTTGATCCCTTCCATGATCAGTCCAAAGAGGCTGTAACGCTTGCCGTCGCTCATGGACCCTTCCAGGGGGTAGCGCAGGGGCATGTTCATGCGGTGCCTCAGGTCAATGGTTCTCCAGATATCCTTGCTCCAGATCACATCCGCTTCACGAACATAGGGATAGGGAACTGGTTTTTTTTCCGGAATGATCGTCTCCAACTTATATACATCCGTTGAAGGTGTATAGGTGTTGATGACCGGGGCATTTCCCGGGGTTTGTGCTGATAAGGAAAAAGTCCAGATGGCCAGGACTGCTGCTGCGAAAATTAATCTTCTTGCCTTCATCTTATCGTACGGTTATGGTAATGCTATTTAAATTTTGAACTCTTCCATCGGGCCCTGTGGCCTTGATCTTCTCAATCATCACACGCTGTCCGCTTCTCAGCTGACGGAATATGTTCTTCTGTTGAGAAGTGAATCTTTCACTTTCGGAGGGAATGGTACTCCAGATCCCACCCTGTCCCTGGAAAGCGACTTCGAAGGACTGTACCGTGTAGTCTACTTCAAATACAAAGTCTTCGGCTTCAGCCTCAACGATTTGCAATTGGGAGAGTCTGCCCACGGTCAGGGCACCTTCCGATCCGGAGATGCCCTCTACCTTGGCATCAGGTTTGGGCAGGTCATATACCCTGAAGTCCTGCCGGGTCATCAGTTTTTGCGCACCATCCACGGTGGCATATACGCTGACAGTGGCCCTGTTCCCCGTGGGTCCGGGTCTCACTGTATAGACGCCGACTCCTGTTCTTCTGATATTTCCGGAGGAGATCCGTGCCTGCACATCGCTTTCAGGCACACCCCCCGCTGAAATGGCCACGGGATTGGGAATCCCGCGGTAGAATACATTCATGCCGGTGGCTGAGACCGTGGCCGTGGCCTGTCCCACTTCAAATTCTGCAGTAAAGGGCTTGGAGGTCACCTGACCATCCTGTTCGATGGAAATGGTCCCTCCCCATTTTCTGATTCCCGTGCTGTTGTATGTGGCGGAGAAAATCCCCATGCCCCCTTGGGTTTCCAGGAGGGTACCGTCTTCCAGTTCCACCTCGGGTACATTGGTGGAGTCATAAGCGGCCAGGAATACCTGGGCCCTGTACTCCTGCCCCGTAAATACATAGTTGGAATTGGACAGCACCACAGGGCGGATCACATGCACCTTGAAGTCGCCGGCATCGATTTGTCCCAACAGGTAATTGAGCATTTCAGCTTCCACGTTGCGCACATCGCCCTGCATCTTGGAAAGAATGGTTATGACAGAAGCCAGCGGCAGGTATTCAAAATAGGTGGATTCCCAGGTAGGGGTGGTTCCTTTCTTCGCGTTGTGATGAAAATCTTCCGGCACCTCGGTGCTCAGGTTTCCTTCAATGGCTCCTACCGTTCCGGCATACTTTTCTTTGTCATCGATCATGGACAGGAGAAATTCCCGGTGTTCTTCAATACGCTGCTTAAGCTCCGCCCCTTTTTTATTTACGATCATTACCTCGCCGGGGAAATTGGTGTCATCTTTGACCCCGACGTCTGCCAGGTGAACCTGTCCGTCATGAACGGCGTCCTCATCCTTTTTGGAAACGATCTCTACCTTGCACTCGTTCATGAATTCATACAACTCATCGGACCGGGTTTTCAGTTCCTCGGCTTTGGTTTTCCAGTCTCCCACCTTTTCGGGATTCTGCTCGTAAGCGATGTTGAACTTGCTGTAAAGGCCTTCGTTCTTGGCTGCAAAATTTTGAATGGTCGTAGTTAGCCCCCCATCCACCAGGGTAAATGCATCCAGCACTTCCTTTGCTACATTCAGTGCCAGCATCGCTGTCAGCACCAAATACATCATGCCGATCATTTTTTGTCTCGGTGTCTCTTTACCGTGTGCCATAGAGCGTGATTAAGGGGTTTACTTCTTTCTGATGCTCATGGCGGTGAGCATGTTGCCATATACATTGTTCAGTTCAGAAAGACTTTCACTGAGCTTGACAATTTCATTTTTATATTTCTGCGTCTCTTCCACAGAAACCTGCAGGCTGTTGATCATTTCGTTCAGCCCTTTGTATACCCCGCTGGTGCCTTCCAGGTGATCCTTGCTTCCCTTCAATTGATCGGAGTAGGAGGCGTTCAGATCAGCCAGGTTCTTGTTCAGGGTGGCAAGCTGTTCGTTGAATTGCCTCTGGCTTTGTGAGATATTGCTGTGCTCCTGCTTGACCTCTCCCGACATGGCTTCATAGGTGGCAGTCAGGTTGGCGCTGGAGGCGGCAAATTTATCGGCAATGTCCTTTCCCTTGGCATCGATCAGCGTTGCCACGTTTTTATAGGAGTCGGCCAGGGTATTGACGGATTCGTTCAACACCCCTGTATTGGTGCCATAGGCAGTGGCCACGTTATCCATGTTCTGGGCGGCATGTCCCATCTTGTCAAAGTATTCCTTGGTGGCCAGGGATGCCGAGGTAATGTCGCCAATGGTTTCGGTGGTGCTTGATATGGTGTTCAGGTGCTTGCCCAGGCTCCTTACATCCTCCGCGTTGATCTGGGATTGTTGAAACAGCTCATCGAATTTTTGCAGACCCACATTCCTGTCGGCGATGGCCTGCTCCTTATATTCATCGATCTCATCCGGATCCGACATACCAGCCAGTTCTGGATAGACCAGGGTCCAGTCCAGTTCTTCATGGAGAGGCTCAAATGCCGAAAAGAAGAAGATGATGGCTTCAATCAGCAGCCCTGCCGTCAAAGCCACACCAGCTCCTGGCCAGTGCTGAATTTTGAAGAGGGCTCCAACAATTACAATGGAGGCACCGAAGCCATAGAGTTTGGCCGTGAAACTCTTCCAGCCCGAACTTTGAACAATTTCTGTAATTCCCATTATGTAAAGTATTTAATGATTGATCACCTGATAATTATTGATCACCCAGGTATGAACGCACGCACCTGAAACCAATGAAGGATTTGGTGGAGTCCTGGTATTCATAGGCCCGGGTACTCACTTGCAGAAAATAGGCAACATCCTTCCAGGAACCACCCCTGATCACCTTGCGCTTCATGACGGCCGGATCTTCCGGAGTGGCGTTGTAATTGTAATAGGGATTCATATCGTGCGAAAAGACATAGGCTGAAGGATCGTAAGCGGTAATGGTCCATTCGGCCACGTTGCCGGCCATGTCGTAAAGGCCATATTCATTGGGCACGCCATAAAATCCAACCCTGGCGGGATACATGGAACCGTCGTCGGTATAATTTCCGCGCAGCGGCTTGAAATTGGCAATGAAGCAGCCCAGCTTGTTCCGGAGATATACTCCACCCCAGGGGTACATGCTATGATCCAGGCCTCCCCTGGCAGCATACTCCCATTCGGCCTCTATGGGGAGCCTGTAGTTCTGAACGATGCCCTGTCCGCTGTTGTGGAGGGCCTGATTCAGATAATTGGTTCTCCAGATGCAAAAAGCATTGGCTTGCTTCCAGCTCACTCCCACCACGGGATAATTATCGTAGGAAGGAGAGGAGAAATACATATTGGTCATGGGCTCATTGAAGGAAAAAGTAAAGTCCCTTACCCATACCAGTGTGTCGGGATATACAAGCACCCAGTCTTTATTTACAAAAGAGGAGCGTCCTGTGATCTCTTCCCTTTCGCCGCTGGGCCTGGTCACAGTTCCATTGTAGGTCACCACCGGATCGGCATTGCCCCCAGAGTAATTGAGACGGAATCCATTGTTTGGATTGGCTGCCTGTACCAGGTCTACCCAGTAGTAGTTATAGATGAGCTTGGTGGGGTTGATTTCTCTGAAGTACTGAGAAAGTCGTTCCTCACCTGTGTAGTAAAGCTCAAGGTCTTCAATGATCTGGGCAATATTGCCCTCTTTATCCCTGGAGGGATCCAGTGGGGCATCCCAGTCGATGATGGGATCGCCGTTTATATCCTCATAGGGCTGGTCATCACGATCTTTTAGCATAAAATCATCTATGCCCTGAATGGCAAGTTCTTTCCGGATGATAGAGTCACGCACCCAGAATACAAATTGCCTGTATTCGTTGTTTGTAATCTCTGTCTCGTCCATCCAGAAGGCATCAACAGCCACTGTTCTGGGTAAGCTGTTTTGAGTCCAGGTAACATCCTGGTCACTGGGACCCATCACAAAAGAGCCATTGGGAACAGCTACCATGCCAAAGGGATCAGGTTCAGCATAAGCCTTTCTTCCATCAACTCCAACCAATTCTCCCGAGTTATATGAGCTACAACTTCCAATGAGAATCGAAACAACAACAAAAATCACGAATCGTTTCATAGCATATCGCTTAATAGATGCAAAACCAACGTTATATCAATTGTTTATAGTATGCAAAACAATCAGAAAATGGACATATTTTATAAAAATCTAATACTCTTATATCTCGAGGGACTCCTGTCAACACTCAGATCGAAGCAATATCGAACAGTGACTTCATGGGACCCGCTATTGTATTTCATCAGGGGCGAAAGTTCAAAATCATAGGAATAACCGATCATGATCCCGTTCAGCATTTCTATGCCAAAAAGAGCTGTCAAAGCCCCGCCCACTGTATATGAAACTCCACCCCAGAATCTTTTATTGTATCTCAGGTTGGTATTCAGGTAGATCAAATTGGACCTGAGGTCGCTCTGGATCATCAGTGAAGGCATGATTTCAAACATGGGATTGGCCAATTGTATATTGTAGCCGGCCATCAGGTAATAGTGCCTGATCAGTTTGGTTTCAGCAATTTCTTCCGGGTATGTGAATGAGGTCTGGTTCAAATGAGTGGTTGAAAGACCCACATACAGTTTTTCCGTGTTGTAATACACTCCAAGCCCCATATCAAAACCAAAAACACTTCCTCCGTTTTTCGGAATGGCATCATCCGTATCGGGGTTGATCACATCTGCTCCGTTCCATTCAGGTGTCAGGGCCTGGTTGGCCAGCCCCACATTGGCACCTATGCCCAGACTTCCCTGTCCCAGGTCCATCCTGAAGGCATAAGCCGCGCTAAACAAAAAATCATTGTTGAAAGCCAGGTTGTCATTCATGAAGCTGATGCCCACCCCATGGGTTCGTCCCAGAAGATTGAAGGGCATGTTGGCGGTAAAAATGGTGGTGATGGGTGCATCCGGAAGGCCCGTCCATTGGTTGCGGAAGGCGGCTGCAAGACATATTTTGTCGGAACTCCCAACCGCACCCGGATTGTAGAATGGCGCGAGGAACATATTCTGACTGAATTTCGGGTCCTGCTGGGCCTGAATATTCAGTGAGATCACCCCTAAAAATAGTATGTAAACCAATCTCTTCATGGGTCTGCTTAACTCACTTCCGGGCTTAGTTTCCTGGGCCTTTACGGCTCAGGTAAAATAAGTAAAAATTGTTCGACATCACAAATTTTGTTAACAGCAGAATGTTTATAAGCTCTGGACTTTCCAGTGCACCTCCTGGGGCTTTATTCCATTTCGTTACCCAACCTGTGCAGGAAGCGCCACCAACGGTCTGGAATCTCCTGATTACAGGCCTGCTGGTAATCTTCATACGCACAGGAAACAAAAAAGTTATATCCTGTGGCTGGATTCTTTACCGGAATTTCCATCCACCACCTTTCGGAGAGGGTGCTTTTGTGGAATATGATGTCGTGGCCGGCTGCGTTGAGGGCGACAATAAACTTCTTGATATGCTCAGGTGTATCCACGGGATTCTCCCGGATCCGGTGTGAAAGACCCTCCAGAAAATACCAGGCTGCCTGGGCGCTGAGGTGGGCGCTTTGCCTGTTGATATCAGATGGAGGGCTGCACTCAAAGAAGCCCAGAATGCCCACCTGTTCGCTGAGTCCTGCATAGCGGGTGATCTGGCAAAGTTCGTGGGCAAAGAAACCATTGGGAGAGGGGATGGAACTTCCCGGGGCATCGGCATGCCTGACAGCTCCCAGATCGATGCTGATAAATGTTGAGTCACGGACCAGCGGTTCGGTCTGTTGTATGTCCTTCCTTACATCGCCCAGCCTGATGCTCTCCAGGTATGAGTTTTCCAACTGCCGGATCTGGTTCTCGGTCACAAAGTAAGCCTGGTGTCCAATGTTGGTGAGGCCAAATTGTGAACCTGTGGAGGGATCCAGCAGTTGATTCAGGTAGTTGCGGGAGGAGAGTACCTCCTCCTTCATGGAAAAATCGAGCATGGAATCGATGGTCAGTATCTGGTGCAGACCCGTTTGTTTCTCCAGGGCAAGAAAGACGCCCCGTCCCAGGTCCTGGGATCCTCCAAAAATGACCGTCACCATATCCCGCTCCTTCAGCTCCAGCAACACATCTCTGAGCGCAAAATAGGTATCGTTCATGGATTCCCCCTTCTTCAGGTTCCCCAGGTCATAGATCTTCAGGTTCTTGTTGATCTTGCGCAACTGATACAAAAGGCTCCTGATCTGGTCCGGGGCTTCTTTGCTGCCTTTGATAAAGGCATTGTCGTCCACCGGTATGCCCACTATGGCTACCTGGTGTTTATCCAGTTCCCGTATGGGCTGATCGGGGGTGTGGACCGAAATGTGATGGCTGAAAGATTCAGTGTCTTCCAGGTATTCGAAATCGGGCCTTTCCAGGCTGACAGGATCGAAATATCCATTGAGGTCCATGGGTTCTGGGGTTTAGGATGTTATTTTTTTGTCCGGGCTGCAGCCTTTTGCATAATTTCGCGGCACTCCTCCAGGGTCAGATCTTCCGGCGTCATGTTTTTAGGGATCCTGTAGTTCTTTTTATTAAAGGAGATATAGGGACCATAACGCCCATTCAGAATGAGCAAACCGGGCTCCTCTTCAAATTGTTTGATGTTCCGGTTCTCTTCCTGGCTGCGTTTCTCGGTGATGATCTCGATGGCACGCTCCCGTTCAATGGTATAGGGGTCATCGCCTTTGTGCAGGCTGTAGAACTTGGATTTGTGACGTACGTAGGGACCCTATTTTCC